>NZ_PINZ01000035.1:0-34453 GCF_002810305.1 Halomonas sp. 141 | reverse complement strand
AAGCAATAGTGAAGGCCCATGAGTTGCTGTGGCATCACTTCATTGAACACATATACGTCACAGATGTGTCACAGGAAATTAGCCAACAAACAAATACAAAAAAGGCAGATCAGTAAGTAACTGGTCTGCCTTTCAAAATATTGGTAGCGGGGACCGGATTTGAACCGATGACCTTCGGGTTATGAGCCCGACGAGCTACCAGACTGCTCCACCCCGCATCAACGTGTGGCGCATTCTACGCATTTTTATCGCCAAGTCAACCCCTTCGATAAAACGCTTTTATGCTGGCGGTCATGGTCATCGTGCTGCAACATGGCCAGAGTATAGCTATGCTTTCAGTAGGCATAATAAAAAGCATGCGGTCAGCGTGCCGCTGATGAGTTCGAGCGGCTCGCTGTCAGTGAGAAAAGCGTGAAGGCGCTTATTCAAAGTGGCTTGCGACACCATAACAGTGCTTACAGTCCAAGCCATTTGTCATATCAGGGAGGTAGTCAATGGCCAATCAAGCCCCCGTCGCCTGGGTAACTGGTGGAACTGGTGGAATCGGAACGGCAATCTGCCGCGCGTTGGCAGATGCGGGTTATTTGGTGGTGGCGGGGTACCATAACCCTGACAAGGCCAAAACATGGCTGGAAGCGCAGCAGGCCGATGGCTATGACAACATCGCACTGTCCGGTGTGGATTTGTCAGACCACAATGCCTGTGTCGAAGGTGCCCGCGAGATCCACGAAAAGCATGGCCCCATCAGTGTGCTGGTCAACTGTGCCGGTATCACACGCGATGGCACCATGAAAAAGATGTCCTATGAACAGTGGTATCAAGTCATTGATACCAACCTCAATACGGTATTCAACACGTGTCGCAGCGTGATCGAGATGATGCTGGAGAATGGCTACGGCCGGATCATCAACATCTCCTCCATCAATGGACGTAAAGGCCAGTTTGGCCAGGTGAACTATGCGGCGGCCAAAGCCGGTATGCATGGTTTGACCATGTCGCTGGCGCAGGAAACGGCCACCAAGGGGATTACGGTCAATACCGTGTCGCCGGGCTATATCGCCACTGATATGATCATGAAGATACCCGAGCCGGTGCGCGAGGCGATCCGCGAAACCATTCCGGTGAAGCGCTACGGCACACCTGAAGAGATTGGTCGCCTGGTGGCGTTCCTGGCGGACAAGGAGTCAGGGTTCATTACCGGCGCCAATATCGACATCAACGGCGGTCAGTTCATGGGCTAAGCCCTGCTGTCAGGCACGACGCTTCACAAGAGCGATGTGAAAAACGGGAGGCCATGCGCCTCCCATTTGCGTGAGTGCCGTCTGCTTTGGAGGGATTCAGGGCTGGGGTGGTCTGGCCAGACGCTGCAGCAGTCGCTCGATTTTAGGCGCTTCTTGCTGCCACAGTTCGCTGGGTAACGGCCCCAGTGCGAGCAGCTCGGCCAGGACGTCATTCAGCTCATCGACGGGGCTGCGCGTTTGATGAATACCGCTGTTGAGCCGCTCGACCTGAATGGCCAGGCGAAGCGGCTCGTCACGTTGATTGACGGTTCCCAGCGCCAGCAATGAAAGATGCACCCTCAGGCGGGCCAGTGGCTCTTCCAGAGCGTTATCCTGCGCGGGCGTTCCGGCGGCAAGCAGCGCTTGTCGGGCCTGGTTGCGCTGCTGATGAGCGTTTGCAAAGTGTTCGGGCAGCGGTGGGGTCTGTATTTGGGATACGTCGACGCTGGGCGTGGGCTCGCCTTGTAAGGCCTGCTGGTCGGCCTGCAAATGCGCGTGGATAAGGGGCGTCAGCGCTTGCCAGCGGGCTACGGCCTCGGTCATGGCCAAACGGTTGAGTCGCTCGCGTTTGGCACGCACGATGCCGCCCAAACGGCGCTGCATGCCGTCACTGCGCCGATGCCTGGGCAGGGGCTCCCACTGCTCGACACGAGAGAGATACTGCTCCAGCGTACGGGTGTCACTGGCATGGGTGGGCTGCCAGCTGTCCATTTCATCAATGATCTCCTGCAGCTGGTCCAGAGACTGCTGTTGCCGCGTGGCTTGTGCCTGCTTGCGAGCCTCCCGCTGGGCAAACAGCTGGTCGCAGGCGTTGCGGAACGCCTTCCAAAGGGCCTGCTCTTCCCCCTTTGGTGCGCGGCCTAGCGTTCGCCACTGCTGCTGCAGCTGTTTGGTACGCGCAATGCGCGCTTCCAGCGGCTGGGCGTCATCGCTTTGCAGGGCATTGACCTGCTCAATCAGGTCACGCTTTTGATGGGCAATCTGCTCCGCACGCTGATCGATCAAGGCCTGCAGCCGATGGCGAATGGCGCCAAATCGTCGGCCAATTGCTTCGCTATGCTCGCGTGGTACGGGGGAGTAATGGCGCCACTGAAGACGTGCCTTGTCACGAATTTCACGCAGCACGTCCGGGTCGGCATCTTCGGCAGGCTGGGCCAGCAGGGTTTCGAGCTGTTCGCAGAGCGCTTCACGGCCACGCAGGTTGGCATCGCGTTCGGCGTCGAGCTGTGCGCGCCAGGGGGCGAGGCGCTCGTGAATCCGGTCGGAGGCGTGGCGAAAGCGTGCGGATTGCTCGCGATTGGCGGCGGCATCTCCCAGTGCTTTCCACTCCTTGACCAGTTGGCGGTGATGGCGATCCAGTGCCGCTTCGGCCATGTGCTGGTCGCCGGCCAGCGTCTCGATACTGGCACATAGCTGTTCACGTTTGGGACCTGCCACGAAGCCGCGCCAGTCCCGCAGTTCGGCCAGTCGGGCGCCTAGCTGCTTGAGTCGGCGCTTGAGGGGCTGGGCCTCGTCGCCTGACAGCGCTTCTATCAGCGGTTTGAGGCGCTGGTGCTGGCGGCTGGCGCTTTTGAACGAACCGCGCTCCAGCAGATGCTCGAAGCTATCCAGGTCGGCTGCCAGGGCCTCGAACGAGGGCCCCGAGGGAGGTGTGGCGCTGGTTTGGGGCGTATGTGCCAGCTGTGTTTGCGCCTGTGCCAGCAGTGCGGGAGACGTCAAGGTGGCTGGCCAATCGCACTGGGTCATCAGTGCGCTGAGCGCCGCCGTGTCGTGCTGGACCACCGCTTGTTCCAGTGCGCTGCGTACCGACAGCCAGCGCTGCCAGGCCTCCAGGCAGTGTTCGTACTGCTGCAGCACATGGAAATAGCGCTGCTGGGCAGTCTCATGGGGGGCGTGTTGATCGGAGAGCGCCTGCCAACGCTGGTCCAGCAGCTGTCGCTGGGCGCGCAGGCTATCGATATCCTGAGCCGTCAGGTCGGTGCCGTGGGTCAGGCCTTCCAGCGTTTCTTCGAGCCCGCTCAAGAGCTGATCGCGAGTGTTCTCTACTTCGGCTCTTCTTGCCAGGCTTTGCTGGCGTGCCTGCTCCTGTGCTTCATGGTCTTGCAGCGTTTTGCGGCAACCCAGTACGGCCTGCTGGAAGCGTTGCTCCTGTTCGGCAGTGGCCGGGTGATCCAACTGACGCCATTCCCGCTCGAGGTGGCGAAAGCGACCGCCATAGAGTGGTTCCCAGGGCGCGTGAGCGTGCTTTTCCATTTGCGTCAGGATGTGTTCGCGTTGAGCCAACTGATCGGCCAGCCATTCGGCATCGTCGCGACGCTGGGTGAGCTTTTCCTTGGCCAGCCGCACCACCTGCCGGTCGCGCCGGGCTTCTTTCAACAAGCGCTTGAGGTTGTCTTCGTCGGTGATGCGCTCGGCTGCCTGCTGGCGAACGACCGCCACGCTGTTATGGCAGGCGTGCTCCACCAGTATCTGCTCATCGGTCATCCGTTCCAGGGCGGCCAGGCGCAAGCTCAGGTTGTCGCCCTGGGCGGCTAACGCGTTCAATAAGCGTGGGTCAGTCAGTTGCGCCACGACACTCTGTCGCGTGGCGAGGTCGGTGCGGCCCTCGGCCCCGGCAAGTCGCTGGCAAAGCGCGTTGAACCACGCCTCATTAGCGGCTTGCCCGGAGTAGCCTGCCATCAAGCCTTTCAGGTCATCCAGCGCCAGCAAAGCGGCCAGTGCGACGTCGGCGTTGTCGTCCCGGGCGAGCGTGACAAGCGCGGTGCGCTGCTCAGGATGCTGCGGGTCCAGCGTGTGAAGTGCCTTGAGACGCACCTCGGGATCGGGGTGTTGCCACCGAGGAGCGAACAGGCGTCGTAACAGTCCGTGCATGGATCATCCTGCCAAGAGGTGCGTAACATGAAAAAAATCAGCCATCGATGAGTAGGCGGTTGCAGTCATCGTCGCTGTCGCTTAGCTTTGCCCTATGGTTGTGAGTTTTCCAGTCAATCACAACCCAAGGCGCGAGATTGCGCTACCCTTATTTTACCTGAACAAGACATGGAGTTCGGCCATGAGCCTCAACGCCAACAGTGCCGACATAGCCTTCACCTTCAAAGGCGGCATGCTGCCGATGACCGTCATGGAGTTGACCAGTGCTGATCCGGAGCGCATCCGTCGGCAGTTGGCAGGCAAGTTGTCGCAATCACCCGCGTTCTTTCAGCATACACCGGTTGTGTTGAGTGTGGAAAAGCTCGATGAGCCGCACCTGGCACTGGAGCGTATCTGTGCCGTATGTCGCGATCACAAGCTGCTGCCCGTGGCCGTGCGCGGTGGGGCCGAGCCAATACGCCAGTCTGCCTGGGCGCTGGGGCTGGGCTGGTTTGCCCCGGTAGAAGAGGGGCGTGCAAGGGCGTTGGAAAGCGTCGCGCCGCTGACTGAACCAACCCAGGAAGATGAGGAAGAAGCGCTTCAGCCCACGCAAGTGCCGGGGGTTACGCGCCTCTACAGAGGGACGGTGCGCTCCGGGCAGCAGGTAAGCTCTGCCGCAGGCGACCTGATCGTGATTGGCGCGGTGAACGCAGGCGCCGAAGTATTGGCGGCAGGCAGTATCCATATTTACGGTGCCTTGCGAGGGCGTGCCCTGGCAGGTATCCATGGCAATATCGATGCCGGCATCTACTGCCGGGAACTGGAAGCCGAGCTACTGTCCGTGGCGGGCAACTACAAGCGTCTGGAAGATATCGACTCTCAACTGCTGGGGCGGGCAGCTGAGGTGCATTTCATCGCGGAACAGCTGGATATCAAACCTTTGGACTGAGCCGAGTGGCTGAACCGCCGGGCAGAGGCTGATGTTTTCTGCCTAGCGACGCCGCCGTCGTGATCCGTTACAGTACCGCTTTTGACGACATTGATGTTCCCGTTAGGTGAATAGCGCCACGGCGCTCGCCATAAACGACTTCAAGAAGGAAGTGACTCTTGGCCAAAATTATTGTGGTGACCTCTGGTAAAGGGGGGGTCGGTAAAACTACCAGCGCTGCGGCGATTTCGACGGGCCTGGCACTGCGCGGAAAGAAAACCGTAGTGATCGATTTCGATGTGGGGCTGCGTAACCTGGACCTGATCATGGGGTGCGAGCGTCGCGTGGTCTACGATCTGGTCAACGTGATCCAGGGAGAGGCTGGTCTGAATCAGGCGTTGATTCGTGACAAGCGGGTAGAGAACCTGTTTATCCTCCCCGCGTCGCAAACCCGCGACAAGGATGCGCTGACTCAGGAAGGCGTGGAAAAGATCCTGGAGCAGTTGAAGGAAGACTTCGACTTCATCCTGTGTGACTCCCCGGCAGGTATCGAGCGTGGCGCCCAGTTGGCCATGTACTTTGCTGACGAAGCCATCGTGGTGACTAATCCCGAGGTGTCGTCGGTACGTGATTCGGATCGTATTCTGGGGCTGTTGGGCTCGAAAACCCAACGTGCCGAGCAGGGGCTGGAGCCGGTCAAGGAGCACCTGTTGATCACCCGCTACAACCCGTCGCGTGTGACCTCGGGCGACATGCTCACGCTGGAAGACATTCGCGAGATTCTGGCCATCGACCTGTTGGGGTTGATTCCGGAATCCGAAGCGGTGCTGCGCGCTTCCAACCAGGGGGTGCCGGTGACCCACGATGCGGCCAGTGATGCTGGGCAAGCCTACGCCGACACTGTGTCTCGGCTGCTGGGTGAAGAGATGCCGCTACGTTTTCATGAGCTTCAGCGCAAGGGATTGCTGAGCCGGATGTTTGGGGGTAGTCGTCGATGAAACTGCTGGAATTCTTGAAGCGTGAGCGCAAGAAATCCGCCTCGGTGGCCAAGGAACGATTGCAAATCATCGTGGCGCATCAGCGTAGCCAGCGTGGTCAGCCAGACTACATGCCGCTGCTTGAGCGCGAACTGCTGGAGGTCATCCGCCGCTATGTGCACGTGGATGACGATGCCATTCAAATCTCCCTGGACAGTGAAGACAACTGTTCGGTGCTGGAGCTGAACGTGACGTTGCCCAAGAGCTAGGGGCTGGGCGATGTAGCGGCGATAGGCGTCGTGGGTGTGCTAGTCTTGAGCTTTTGTTCCCACCCGACCCGCATGGGCGTTGCCTGTGGGTAGGGGGTTTCGCTCAAGGGAGTATGCATTCATGGCGCCATCCCATGCCGCCCCGGCCAGTTTTCTATGGCACGACTACGAGACCTTCGGTGCTGACCCACGCCGTGATCGGCCTGCCCAGTTTGCGGCACTGCGCACCGACGCCGAGCTCAACGAAATCGGCGACCCCATCGAGCTCTACTGCAAGCCCGCCGACGACTACCTGCCGCATCCGGCAGCCTGTCTGATTACCGGCATCACGCCTCAGAAAGCCCGTCGCAAAGGGCTGCCGGAAGCCCAGTTTGCCCAGCAGGTACAGCGCGCCATGAGCGAGCCGGGCACCTGTGTCGCGGGTTACAACAGCCTGCGCTTCGACGATGAAGTCTCCCGCCACCTGTTTTATCGTAACCTGCTCGACCCCTATGCCCGTGAGTGGCAGAACGGCAATTCTCGCTGGGACCTGATCGACGTCGTACGGGCTTTTTACGCGCTGCGCCCGGAGGGTATCGAGTGGCCGCTACGTGACGATGGCGCACCCAGCTTCAAACTGGAGCATCTGACGGCGGCCAACGGCATTGCCCATGAAGGGGCCCACGATGCGGTGGCCGATGTGCGTGCCACCATTGCCCTGGCAAGGTTGCTCAAGACGCGCAATCCCAAGCTGTTCGACTACTTGCTGGGCCTGCGCGGCAAACGGGCGGTGGCCCAGCAGCTGGATCTGCCGAATGCCAAGCCGCTGCTGCATATTTCGCGCCGCTACCCGGCCAGTCGTGGCTGTAGCGCCCTGGTCATGCCCTTGGCCGAGCATCCCACCAACCCCAACGGGGTGATCGTCTATGACCTGAGCGTGGCACCGGACGACCTGCTCTCATTGAGCGCCGAGCAGATTCGTGAGCGGGTGTTCGTCAGCCAGCAGGATCTCTCTGAAGGCGAGGCGCGTATTCCCCTCAAGGTGATTCACATCAACCGCTGCCCGGTGGTCTTTCCAGCCACGGTGCTCAAGGATATCGAGGGTGAGCACAAGGGAGAGTACGGGGCGATTGCCGCCCGACTGGGTGTGGATATCGAGGCTTGCCGAGGCCACTGGAAAACCCTGCGCGCTGCCGCCGGGGTGGCCCAGAAGGTCAGAGAGGTGTTTGATGCCAAGCATGACGCATCGCCCCAGGATCCTGACCTGATGCTGTACGCCGGCAGCTTTTTCTCGGCGGCAGACCGCCAGCAGATGGAAAGCGTGCTAGCCATGGAACCATGGGATCTGGTGGGCCAGCGCTTTGCCTTTCAGGATCCGCGTCTGGAAGAGATGCTGTTCCGTTTCCGCGCCCGTAGCTATCCGGAAACGCTGGAAGGCGATGAGCGTGAGCAGTGGGAAGCTTTTCGCTGGATGCGCATGAACGATCCGGCGTTATCCGGGTTTACCTTGAAAGCGTTTGCCCGAGAAATCGAACGTTACAATCAGCAGTCGCTGAGTGACCATGAGCGGCAGATACTGGAAGAGCTGGTGATGTACGTGGAGGCCATGATGCCCGCCCAGGCGTTCGACGCCTGAGCGGGGTGGAAGGCTAGCGCTCGTTGAAGGAGGCGCGTGCGTTGCGGTAGGCGGTGATGTCGCTGGGCGCGTCACCTGGGTCGAAGCGGATGTCCAGACGATGGCCGAGCAGCTCGGGCCACAGTGTCTGCAGCGCTTCCGGGGTAACGTCCAGTGCCAGCTCGGCCAGCCGCTCGCGGCGGTCAAAACGAATCTCTTCCAGTGCCGTGGCCTGCCAGTAGCGGTTGGCCATGCCCTGCAGGCTGGTGTCCCGCTGGCGCAGCCGGTCGTGCACGGCCTGACGGTGCGCGGCCAGCTCCTCATCGCTCAGCGCTTCGAGGCGCGCTTGCGCCTGGTGCAAGAAGTCATCCATGCGCTCGGCGATCGTGGCGCTATCCACATCGGGCGACTGCACGATCAGCGCAACCCCCGGTGCTTCCAGTAGCGGTGAGTAGCCTGCATTGACGATATAGCCCAGCTGCTCTTCGGTACGCAGCTGCTGGTAGAACGGCGTATCCAGCCACTGCGCCAGGACGCTGAGTCGTGCCTGCTCTTCGAGGCTCTGATCGCGCCCTTGCAGGTAGCGGAGTACCAGCGACTCTTCACGGGTGCTGTGAGGCTGTAGCGTGGTGGCGTCATTGGCCACCCGCAGCGGCTGCAGGGTGGGAATGTCGTCACGGCTCAGACGTGGCGTCAGGGCGCCGCGGATCAGACTGGCCTGCTCCCGTGCCTGGTCGGCGGTCAGGTTACCCACGGCCATGGCGTCGATGTACAGATTGCCCAGGAAGCGGCGCCGGAAGTTGTCCAGGTGCTGTTTCTCCAGGCGCTGGCTTGCTTCCAGCAGCTCGGCACTGGACCACTGCGGGGTCAGCAGGGCTTCGCCCAGCGCGCGGCTGGCCTGTCCGGTGAGCGATGCCTGCGGTGCATTACGCCACTCGCGTTGCAGCTGATAACGCACGCGCTCGAAGGCGCTTGCCGAAATGTCGGCCTGTTTGAGTTGCGCAATGGCCTGCTCGATCAGCGGCGTTTGCCCATCCCGCCAACCCGAAAACGACAGCGTGATGCCGCGTGCATGGGGGTAGGCGCTGAAGGCTTGCCCTGCCAGCCAGGCGGGGTAGAGCGATTCGTTGAGGCTGTCGTTCAGCCAGCTGGCCAGCAGGCGTGTCAGCACCGCTTCTTCGGCTGAGTAGCTGGCGCTGGGGTGCTGCAGGCTGACCCGCCATTCGACGCTGGGCGTGTTGAATCGACTATCCTGCATGTGCCAGGCGGCAAAGGTCTCTGTGTCGATGAGCGAGGAGGGGCGCTCGTCCTGGCCGGGCTGCAGCGTCAGGTCTTCGGCAATGAAGGGGTTGGGTTCTGCCAGCGCCAGGCCCTCCAGGGCCCGGCCCGGCTGTGCAGGCTTCTGCTCGCGCCACTGGGTATTGAACCAGGGCGAGACCTGTTCGCTTTCGATATCCGGGGCGGAGTAGAAACGCAGCATGTTCTGAGGTGTCAGCGCATCCAGATACTCCTGCTGACGCTCGCTATCCATGCCATCCATGCGATACGGCGCGTACTGCACGTCTTCCACGGGGTAGCGCGAAAGGCTCATGGCCAGGCGCGTGGCTTCCTGTTGGGGCGCGCCGTGCTGCTGGAAGCGGAAGGCCTGCTCGCTCAACCGCTGCTGTTCCTCATAGCGCCATTCGGCCAGGCCCTCTTCACGAATTTGCTCAATGGCGGCGAAGAGGGTGGCTTCGATGTCGTCCAGCCGCTCGGCCCCGGCGGGGGTCAGGCTGATGGAGACGGTGAACAGGGCGTGGTTGCCGTCACCGCGGCCCACGCCGGCGGATAGCCCATCGGCCAGTCCTGCCTGGCGGAGCACGGCCAGTAAGCTGCCGTCGCTCTCGTCACCCAATAGATGGGAGATGAGCTGGGTGGGCTTGGTGCGGTACTCGTCCGTGGGGTCTGGAATCGGAAAGTAAAAACGCAGCTGACGGCGGTCCTGCAGTGACTGACGCTCGATATAGCGGGGGAGCGTATCCGAATCCACCAGCGGTGCATCGATCACCGGCACGCTGAGACCGTGATCCGGGATCTCGGCAAAGCGCTCGACCACCAGGCTTTCCAGCTCGTCCAGCGGCTGAGGAGCGACTACGGCCAGGTTCATTACATTGGCATCGTAGTAGCGATGATAGAAGTCGATCACCCGCTCACGCAGCGTCGCCTCGCCCTCTGGCGGGTTGGCCAGGGTGTCACGGCTGCCCACGGCAAAGCCGGTGGTGGCGTTCGCCGGGTTGAGCAACTGGTTCAGGACGTCGTTCTCGCGCCGCGACTCATCACGTATGCGCGCCATGTACTCGGAGTGGACGATATTGCGTTCGCTCTCCAGCTGGTCGGCATTGAACAGCGGTGAGAGGAAAAATTCGCTGAAACGATCCAGGGCGCCGGGCAGTGCCGAGGGCGCGACATCGAAGAAGTAGTTGGTGTCCTGCTGGGCAGTGAAGGCGTTGTGGGAGCCCGCATTTTCGGAAATGAAACGCTGGTAGGCATCCGACTGGGGGTAGGGCTCGGTGCCCAGAAACAGCATGTGCTCCAGGAAGTGCGCCAGCCCCTGCAGGTCTTCCGGGTCTTGTGCACTGCCGACCCGCACGTTCATGGAGGCCGCCGCCTTGTCGGCATTGGGATCGCTGACCAGCAGCGCCTGCAGGCCATTTTCCAGCGTCAGTACCCGGTAGTCACGCTCGTCGAAGGGGCTGACGGTGGGGGTTACCACGTCGGCAATGGGGCTCTCTTCGGCCCAGGCACCGGGCAGAGCCCCCCAAAGTAGCCCTGTAGACAGGCCAAGGGCGATGTGCCGCGCAGCAAGGCGCGGCGGGTAAGCAGGGATGAGTCGCAGCATTACAGCTCCTGTGGCACGGTCCAGCGCAGCATGGGCCCAACGGGATGCGCGCAGGAGGGTGACTGAAAGGCAGGGTTGTTCACATGCCTTGATACCGGAAAAGCGCCCAACAGTTCCAGAGGGGCCGGCATCAATAGCGGTGTCAGTTGGTCGGGGTCGGTGTTCGGGTCCAGCCATGTCGATACGTCTTCGGGGGCGATCACCACCGGCAGGCGGTCGGTCAGCGGTGACAGGCAGGCATTGGCCGGCACGCTGATCAAGGCCGTCGAGTCGGTAAAGGTCGTCAAGGTGGTGTGATAGCGGCACCAGAGGGCGCCCAGCAGAAGGGGCGCGCGCTGCACGTGGGTCACCAGATAAGGCTGCTTGTTGCGCGCCTGAGGCTTCCAGACATAAAAGCCGCTCACCGGGATCACGCAGCGCCGGGCGTTGAACGCCTCCTGAAACATGGCGCGTTTGCTCAAGGTTTCGGCCCTGGCGCAGTGGGGGGCGTGGTCGAGCACTTTCAGCCAAGGGGGGGTAAGGCCCCAGAACAGCGGTGACAGCGTCATGCGGCCCTGCGCCATGCGAATGGCAGAGACAGGCTGGCGCGGGGCCATGTTCGGCGACTCGATCAGCGGCGCCGCCGAGGCCAGCGCTGGCAATAGACGAGCGAGCGGTAAGCGCTGTACGTGTAGGCGTCCCGTCATGCGGTCTCCTCGAGTGCAACGCGGTCGCTTGACTGCCACGGGGCAAGGTCAAAACGGGGTAAGCGGTGTGAATACGTTAAATGTCGTGTTTTAGTGTCGAAAACAGTGTTCGATGTAAGGTATCCTATCGTAGTCCTTGCTCTCGCTAAAGCGCGATGAGGCAATCTTTCCTGTTTGCCGTTGACCCTAAGAGATCGCCATGGCCCGTCCCAGACAGCATGCGCCCGACGCCCTCCATACGCAGGTCATGCACGCTTGTGATGAGTGGTTGGCTCAGCAGCCAGTTCATGGCCTATCACTGCGTGCCCTGGCCCGAGAAGTGGGCTGTGCGCCCAGTACCCTGCTCAAGTTATATGGCAGCTTCAATAACCTGTTGCAGCATGTCAACGTTGAGACCCTGGCCCGGTTGCAGCAGACCATTACCGGCTTGGCGGCCGATGACCCTGAACCCTGGTTGCGTGCTCTGGCGCATGCCTATTGGCGCTTTGCCGAGCAGGATTGTTACCGCTGGCAGCTGTTGTTCGACTATCCGCTGGCCCAGGAGGGTGAGCTGGATCAGCGCCAAAGCGCTCTCATCGAGGCGCTGTTTACTCAGGTGGAAACCTCACTGAAAGAGTACCAGCCCGCGCTGGACGATCTCGAAGCGCGCCGCCTGGGGCGCACGCTGTGGGGAAGTGTGCATGGCCTGGTGCAGTTGGGGTTGAATGAACGGCTGGGCTACTGGCAGGGGCAGCAGCTGAAGGTCGATGAGCTGTTGGAGCAGTTGATGAGCACGGTATTGGCCGGATTGCGGCACCGGGAGGCGGTGACGTGACAGGAGGGGTGAAGGCGCTGCGCCGCCTGCTACGTCGATTGATCTATCTCGCCATGCGTGGCTGCTATCGGCTGACGGTGCATGGGCAAGGGCATGTGCCGAAACAAGGCGCTGCGCTGGTGGTGTGCAACCATGTCAGTTTCATGGACGCTCTGGTACTGGGAGGCGCCAGCCCCCGACCGCTGCGGTTCGTGATGGACCAGCCTATCTTCGAGTCCCGCTGGCTCAAGTGGTGGTTTCAACTGGTAGGCGCCATTCCCATCGAGTCGGAGCGCCATAGCCCCGGCGCGCTGCGGCGCACGCTGGACGAAGTCAGCAAGGCGCTGCGCGATGGCGACGTGGTCATGGTGTTTCCGGAAGGGCGTTTGACCCCCGATGGCGAGATTCACACCTTTCGGCGTGGGCTGGAGACCATTCTGGCCCGTGACAACGTGCCGGTGATTCCTGCCGGGCTGGCCGGGCTGTGGGGCTCCTGGACGTCACATCACGGCGGCAAAGCATTGAAGAAGTGGCCTTCGCGGTTCAGGGCGCCGGTCAGCCTGCACTTCGGCCCGCCCATTGCGGTGCAGGAGGTAGAAGGTGTTGCCCTGCGTCGCTATCTGGAAACCCGGGTAAGGGCCCTCAAGGCCGCGGCCGATAGCGATATCGCGCACCGCTAGCCGCGTCAGCGACGCGGCAGGCGGAGCTTCTGCCAGCAACGGGCGGAAGTGATCAGGTTGTCACGAATCTCGAGAATTTCCATTCGCGTATTGCCTATCTGCAGGCAGGCCGGGCCGTCCGGGAAAGATTCCAAGTGTTCGAGAATCAGCCCGTTGAGGGTTTTCGGGCCGTCGGTGGGCAGTTGCCAGCCCAGCATCTTGTTGATCTCGCGGATATTGGCCGTGCCTTCTATGACGTGGCTGCCATCGTCCTGCTGATGAATCTCGTCGTCTTCGGACACGTCGGTGGTGAACTCGCCGACGATCTCTTCCAGAATGTCTTCCAGAGTGACCAGTCCTTCCACATCGCCATACTCGTCGACGACGATGCCGATACGCCGCTTCTGTTTCTGGAAATTCAGCAGTTGGGTATGCAGGGGTGTCGACTCGGGAATGAAATAGGGCTCACGCGCTTCCTGAACGATGGCGGCCTTGGTGACTTCATCGCGAGATAAAAAGCGTGCTGCGTTGCGCAGGTGCAGCATACCGATGATGTTGTTGATATCGCCTTTATAGACCGGCAAGCGGGTATGCTGGCTGGTGCGGATCTGGGTCAGGATCTCTTCCAGGGAGTCGTCCAGATCGATGCCCAGCACTTCATGCCGCGGCACCATGATGTCGTTCACCGTGACGTTTTCGAGATCCAGAATCGACAGCAGCATGGCCCGGTGGCGGTAAGGAATCAGGGTGCCTGCTTCATGCACCACGGTACGCAGCTCGTCGCGGGTCAGGCTGTCACCGCCGTTGTCGACGCTTTTCACGCCAACGAGCCTCAGCAGTCCATTGGAGACCATATTGACCAGCCATACCAGCGGGTAGAGCAGCTTGAGCAGCGGCTCCAGTGCTACCGACGTGGGGTAGGCGATGCGCTCGGGCTTGATGGCTGCGTAGGTCTTGGGCGTGACCTCGGCAAAGACCAGGATGGTGATGGTCAGTAACGCCGTCGCGACGGCTGGCCCTGTGACATCGCCAAAAAAGTGAATGGCGATGATGGTCGCGATGGATGCGGCCAGGTTGTTGACGAAGTTGTTGCCAATCAGGATGACGCCAATCAGGCGGTCGGGACGTGTCAGCAGGCGCATGACCCGTTTGGCGCGGCGGTCGCCGCTGTTTGCCTGGTGGCTGAGTCGATAGCGGTTGATCGACATCATGCCCGTTTCGGAGCTGGAGAAGAAGGCAGACAGTAAAATCAGCAAGGCTAGCAGGCCGAACAGTAACCCCAGGGGGAAGTCGTCGCTCAAGTCGAATGTTCCTTTATGGCGTGTCAGGCTCGATTTGTAGAGTCATGCGGGTAGCGTGTCAAGGAGTGCTTAGCGATTCAGCAGGATTTCCAGCACGAACTTGCTGCCAAAATACGCCAGCAGCAGCAGGGCGCATCCCCCGAGGGTCCAGCGCACCGCGCGCATACCACGCCAGCCGAAACGGTAGCGGCCCACCAGCAGCGTCGTGAAGATGATCCAGGCCCCCAGCGACAGCACGGTCTTGTGGGCCAGGTGCTGGGCAAACAGGTTGTCCAGGAAGATCAGGCCGCTGGCGATGGATACCGTGAGCAGCAGAATGCCCGCCCACACCAGCTCGAACAGCACCCGCTCCATGGTGGTCAGCGGTGGCAGTGACTGCACGATGCCGCGAATGTGGTGATGGCGCAGGGCCTGGTTTTGTAGCCCCACCAATACCGCCTGCACGGCGGCGATGGCCAGCACGGCGAAGGCCAGGGCCGAGCTGACCGCGT
This sequence comes from Halomonas sp. 141, assembly GCF_002810305.1. Lineage (NCBI taxonomy): Bacteria > Pseudomonadati > Pseudomonadota > Gammaproteobacteria > Oceanospirillales > Halomonadaceae > Halomonas > Halomonas sp. 141. Next base: position 19,747 of record NZ_PINZ01000035.1, on the reverse strand, counting down.
GCAGCAGGATGCCGGGGGTCAAGCCGCTGTGGCTACCCTGGCTGGGCAGCCAGGTGGCGACGATCAGCGCGATGCCCGCCAGCGGAAACAGCACGATACCGGCGTTCAAGACGGGCTTGAACAGGCTGGCCACCAGCACCACGTTGACCGCCACGGCCATCAATAGCGTCGCGCTGGTGGTGAAGCCCGGCAGCAGGCCGGGGGCGGCGCCCACCAGCTTGACCACCACGGGAATATGCAGCAGCAGGCCAAGGGCGCCCAACAGGCGCACCATGCCCTGGCGTGGCGGCACGCGGCGAAACAGCGTCATGCCCTGCCAGATGGCAGCAGCAACATAGAGTACAAAGGCAATCGTGGCGAAAGGTAGCGCCTGCATGATGCTATCCGTGCGCCTGGCAGCGCGTCATGGGGTAAACGTGGCGACCGGCCAAACGTTTCTGCAAAACGCCGCAGGGCCCGGTCACTGCCGCTCCTTCCAGAGCGGTACTGCTACTATAACGAATCATGGCAGCGTCGCACAGTCATGGCTAGCCAACGCTTGCGGCCATGGAGACTCGCGGCGTGAGCGCGTATAATCGATGCCACATTCGTCCGGTGAAGACACCCGGCGACAGCGACGGAGGCAGAGGCCCCATGTTTCAGAATTTGAGTGAGCGTCTATCCCAGACGCTGAAGTCTATCAAGGGTCAGGCGCGCCTGACCGACGACAACATCAAGGACACGCTGCGAGAAGTGCGCAAGGCATTGCTCGAAGCCGACGTGGCGCTGCCCGTGGTCAAGGCGTTCATCGAGCGGGTGCGTGAACGTGCGGTAGGCCAGGAGGTCTCCAAGAGCCTGTCGCCGGGTCAGCAGTTCGTCAAGATCGTCCAGCAGGAGCTGGAAGCCATCATGGGCGAGGCCAATGAAGGCCTCTCCCTGAAAGGCTCTCCTGCCGTGGTGCTGATGGCTGGTTTGCAGGGCGCGGGCAAGACCACCTCGGTGGCCAAGCTGGCCCGTTACCTGCGCGAGCGCGAAAAGAAGAAAGTGCTGGTGGTTTCGGCAGACGTCTACCGCCCTGCGGCCATCGACCAGCTGGAAACCCTCGCCAAAGAGGTGCAGGTCGACTTCTATCCATCGCGCTCCGACGAGAAGCCGGTCGATATCGCCACGGCAGCCATCAAGCATGCCAAAATCCAGTTCCATGACGTCGTACTGGTAGATACCGCTGGCCGCCTGGCCATCGACGACGCCATGATGGCCGAAATTCAGGCGCTGCATAAAGCCATTGCTCCTCAGGAAACGCTGTTCGTCGTCGACGCCATGACCGGCCAGGATGCGGTGAATACCGCCAAGGCCTTCCATGAAGCGCTGCCGCTGACCGGCGTCATTCTGACCAAGGCCGACGGTGACGCCCGTGGCGGTGCCGCGCTGTCGGTGCGCCACGTGACCGGCAAGCCGATCAAGTTCATGGGGGTGGGGGAAAAGGTTGATGCCCTGGAGCCCTTCCATCCTGACCGGGTAGCCTCGCGCATTCTGGGCATGGGCGACATGCTGTCGCTGATCGAAGAAGCCGAACGCACCGTCGACAAGGACAAGGCCGCGAAGCTGGCCAGCAAGGTCAAGAAAGGCGATGGCTTCGACCTGGAAGACTTCCGCGACCAGCTCCAGCAGCTCAAGAAAATGGGCGGCATGGGCGGCCTGTTGGGCAAGCTGCCGGGCATGGGTCAGATGGCAGAGATGGCCCAGGGCCCCGGGCCAGAAAAGGAGCTGGGCAAGCTGGAGGCGCTGATCAACTCCATGACGCCCAAAGAGCGCCGCAAGCCCGATATCATCAACGGTTCGCGCAAGCGCCGCATTGCGGCAGGTGCCGGACTTCAGGTGCCGGACCTGAACCGGCTGCTGAAGCAGCACAAGCAAATGCAGAAAATGATGAAGAAAGCCGGCCAGAAGGGCGGCATGCAGAAGATGATGCGTGGCATGTCCGGCATGATGGGGGGCAAAGGCCCCGGCGGCCCAGGTGGCCCCGGCGGTATGGGGGGCATGGGCGGAATGGGTGGCCCGGGTGGTTTGCCCTGGCGCTGAGCCCGCCTGATGCCCCTTTGCAAGGTTGACGGCCTGTGAGTTTTCTGGCTGTCAGGCTTTCCAAGCAGGTCGCATTTGCGTAGAATGCGGCCTCTTCATGTTTGGGTGTTGCTGAAAAGTGCTCTGGCACTGGGCGATATTCCATGGATGAAGGTCCTGAAGGTGCCCTCTGCTGGGCCAGGCAAGCGTTTCGCAAGCCCTGGTGAGGCAGGAGCACCAAGAAAACAGTATGACGAGTGTTCTGATAGCGCATTGGCGCTATGCCCCACTCGCGTAACCTCAACCGAAGGATAGTTATCGTATGGTTACCATTCGTTTGGCACGTGGTGGCGCCAAGAAGCGTCCCTTTTATCACCTGACCGTGACCGACTCTCGCAACGCCCGTGACGGCCGTTTCATCGAGCGTATCGGTTTCTTCAACCCGGTTGCCCGTGGTCAGGAAGAGCGTCTGCGCGTTGATCTGGACCGTGTGACTCACTGGCAGAGCCAAGGCGCCCAGCTGTCTGGTCGCGTTGCCGAGCTGGTCAAGGAAGCACGCAAGCAGGCGTAAGCCTGAGCGTTGTGTGAGATATCGCCGTTCATCAATGCTGTTGTGGAGTGGTCGTCAATGACGCGTTTTGAAACCAGCCCGACTGACGACACGCACGTTGTGCTTGGTAAGCTGACCAGCCCTCACGGGATCAAAGGTTGGCTGAAGGTCTACTCCTATACCAATCCCATGGACAGCATTCTGGAATACCCTGAGTGGTGGGTGCGTCAAGGTAATACGTTGACCCCCATGCGCGTCGTTCAGGGCAGTCGGCAGGGCAAGGGACTGGTTGTGCAACTGAAAGGGGTCGATGACCGTACGGCGGCCGAAGCGCTGGCCCAGGCGGATATTCTGATGCCCAAGGACGCACTGCCCGAGCTTTCCGACGATGAGTATTACTGGCATGAGCTCGAGGGCCTCGCGGTCTTTACTCAGTCAGGCGAGCGGCTGGGACGGGTCAGCTACCTGTTCGAGACCGGCGCAAACGATGTCATGGTGGTACGTGGAGACGACGACGCAATCGACAAGCGAGAGCGATTGTTGCCTTTCCTGCCCGATGACGTGATCGTTGAGATCCACCTGGAAGAGGGCCGTATGGTCGTCGACTGGGGCCCCGAGTTTTGATGAGCCAGAACGCTTTGACGGAACGAACGGAAACGGATGCGACGATGACTTCACCGGCACCCGTGGAAAGTGCGACAGACGCGCCCGCCATGTGGATTGGCGTGGTATCGCTGTTCCCTGACATGTTCGATGCGATTACCCAGCAGGGTGTGATCGGTCGAGCCGTCGAGAAGCAGCAGATTGCCCTGGAGTTCTGGAATCCACGCGACTACGCCACCGACCGCCATCGCAGTGTCGATGATCGCCCTTACGGGGGTGGCCCCGGCATGCTGATGAAGGTCGATACCCTCAGGGCTGCGATTGCCGATGCCCGCCAGCGCGCGGAGCAGGCAACCGGTTTGACGCCCACCGTGATCTACTTGTCGCCCCAGGGGCGCAAGCTCGATCAGCAGGGAGTTCAGGCGCTGGCCGCCGCAGGACCCCTGGTGGTGGTTGCCGGACGCTATGAAGGTATCGACGAGCGTGTGGTGGAGAGTGACATCGATGAAGAGTGGTCGATCGGTGACTATGTGCTCAGTGGCGGCGAACTGCCGGCCATGGTACTGATCGACGCAGCGGCAAGACTGATACCCGGTGTACTGGGTCATCAGGACTCCGCTATCGAGGACTCGTTTAACGACGGCCTGCTGGACTGCCCGCACTATACTCGCCCGGAAGTGATCGACGGGCGCAAAGTGCCGGATGTGCTGTTGAGCGGTAACCATGCCGCCATCAAGCGCTGGCGGTTGAAGCAGTCTCTGGGACGTACCTGGCAGCGTCGACCCGACCTGCTGAGCGGACGTACCCTGGATGCCGAGCAGCAACGGCTGCTGGATGAGTTCATCGAGGAACACGCCTCGTCTGTGGTGTCGACAACGACACCCTAGAGGATGGCGGCGGTGCAGGGCGAAGGCGTTGGCCAGCGCACCTGTGTCACCCATAACGACTCCCGCGTGGCTCGCTTCGAGCGCCGGGATCACGGTTTGCCCCTTTCACAACTGCGCGGCAAGCCACTACGTTATTTAGGAGCATGAAGATGAGCAGCAAGAACAAGGTGATCCAGGCGATCGAAGCCGAGCAAATGAGCAAAGAGATTCCTGCTTTTGCACCGGGCGACACCGTTGTCGTTCAGGTTAAAGTAAAAGAAGGTACTCGCGAGCGTCTGCAGGCGTTTGAAGGTGTGGTCATCGGCAAGCGTAACCGTGGCCTGAACTCCGCTTTCACCGTGCGCAAGATTTCTCACGGTGTTGGCGTTGAGCGTACTTTCCAGACCTACAGCCCGCTGGTTGACTCCATCGAAGTCAAGCGTCGCGGTGACGTTCGTCAAGCCAAGCTGTACTACCTGCGTGAGCGTAGCGGTAAATCTGCACGTATCAAGGAAAAGCTGGCTTAATCGCCACGCTTTCACGGGCGCCTGGCGCTCGGATACGGAAAACCCCGTTACCGCTTTGCGGAGCGGGGTTTTTGCTTATCGTTCTAGCATGAGACCGTTTGCGTATGAGCATGATCGATGCCTATCTGGATGCCCTTTGGCTGGAACAGGGTGCCAGTGACCATACGCTAGCGGCCTACCGGCGAGACTTGACGGCCTGGCAGCAGTGGCTGGCGGAAGAGGGCGAGACGCTGTTGACGGCCTCGCCGGACCGCCTGGGCGTGTGGCTCGACCAGCGCCGTGAGCAGGGGTATCAGCTGCGCAGCAATGCGCGCCTGGTGTCGTCGCTGCGCAGCTTCTATCGCTGGGCGCGGCTGTACGGGCATATCGATGCCGACCCGTTGGCCCGCGTGGCGCTGCCACGGGTGCGCCCCAGCCTGCCCAACACGCTGGAAGAGGACGAAGTGGAGCGGCTGCTGCTGGCGCCGGACATCGAAACGCCGCTGGGCGTGCGTGACCGCGCCATGCTGGAGTTGCTGTACGCCTGTGGGCTGCGGGTTTCCGAGCTGGTGGGTTTGACCGGCGATGCGGTGAACCTGCGCCAAGGGGTGGTGCGAGTGCGAGGCAAGGGCGACAAGGATCGCCTGGTGCCCATGGGAGAAGAGGCTGCCGAGTGGCTGGAGCGCTACCTGCGCACGGCGCGTCCTGCCTTGATGCAGGACCCGACGCGGCCCGCACTGTTTCCCGGCCGGGGTGACCGTGCCATGACTCGCCAGACCTTTTGGCACCGTATCAAGGCCCACGCCATCACGGCCGGCATCTCGAGGCCACTGTCGCCGCATACGCTGCGTCATGCGTTTGCCACCCACTTATTGAATCATGGTGCCAATTTACGTGTCGTACAGCTGCTGCTGGGTCATAGCGATCTATCGACCACGCAAATTTATACGCACGTCGCCCAGGCGCGCCTGGAGCAACTGCATGCCGACCACCATCCAAGAGGTTGAGAAAACAATGCGTCAACGTATGCCTGAATGTGTAGCGTCCCGTGCCCCCTGGTGGGTGTTGGCAATCAGCCTGCTGCCCGCGCTGGCTCTGGCGGATGCCACGGCCGACCGCCTGGCCGAAAGCCTGAGTGTCAACGGCCAGCCGATGCCGGTGGAGCAGGTCAGCGTCACGCCGATGGAGGGCATCTACCATGTGCGCCTGGAGAGCGGTGAGTCGTTCTACTCCAATGCCGATGGCAGCCACTTTCTGGTGGGGGATCTGTTTGAAAACGCCGATAATGGGCTGGTCAACCTGACCGAGCAGTCGCGCAATCAGCAGCGGGCCGAGGCGCTGGCCGCGGTCCCCGAAGACGAGCGTGTCATTTTTCGCGGCGTCGGTGAGCCCAAGGCAACGGTCATCGTGTTTACCGACCCTACCTGCCCCTACTGCGAGCGTCTTCACGAGACGATTCCAGAGCTCAACGAGCGCGGGATTGCGGTACACTATCTGGCCTTCCCGCGCGCGGGCATGAGCAGCGCCGCTGCGGAAACGCTTCAGCAGGTATGGTGCTCCGACAATCGCAGCGAAGCGATGAATCAGGCCAAGGAGCGGCTGGCCATTGGCGCCAGTGCGCGGTGCGATAACCCGGTCGCCGAGCAGTATGCGCTGGGCCAGGCGCTCGGGGTTCAAGGCACCCCTGCCATCGTGCTGCCCAGCGGCCAGATGGTGCCGGGTTTTGTGCCTGCCGAGCGGCTGGTGGCCATGTTAGGCTTGGAAGATGAATAACGTCACCCGAGTGACGAACATAGCGCTGAGACACTGAATCACGAGGCGGTGCCCAAGGGCGCCCAACACGAAAGGGGAAGTATTTTGAAACCGGTAAGAGTAGGCATTTGTGGGCTAGGTACGGTTGGTGGTGGCACGTTCAACGTGCTGACGCGTAATGCGGACGATATCAGTCGCCGCGCGGGCCGTCCCATCGTCATCGAACAGGTCGCCCACCGCAGTATTCATGCTGACTGCGATATTACCGGCATCAACGCCACCACCGACGTGTTCGCAGTGGCCAACAACCCCAACGTGGACGTGCTCGTCGAGTTGATCGGTGGCTACGACATCGCCCGTGAGCTGGTGCTGACGGCCATTGCCAATGGCAAGCACGTGGTGACGGCCAACAAGGCGCTGATCGCGGTGCACGGCAACGAGATCTTCCGTGCGGCCCACGAAAAGGGCGTGATCGTGGCGTTCGAGGCGGCGGTAGCTGGCGGCATTCCCGTCATCAAGTCCCTGCGTGAGGGGCTGGGTGCCAACCGTATCGAGTGGGTGGCCGGTATCATCAACGGCACCGGCAACTTCATCCTGACCCACATGCGGGACGAGGGCCGTGCCTTTGAAGACGTGCTGGCCGAAGCCCAGGCGCTGGGCTACGCGGAAGCCGACCCCACCTTCGACGTGGAAGGCATCGATGCGGCGCACAAGCTGACCATTCTGGCCTCCATCGCCTACGGCGTGCCGCTGCAGTTTGAAAAAGCCTTTACCGAAGGCATCTCGCGGATCACCGCCGAAGACGTGGAGCAAGCCGACAACCTCGGTTATGTGATCAAGCACCTGGGCATCTCCAAGCGTACCGATCAAGGGCTGGAGCTGCGGGTGCATCCCACGCTGATTCCAAAAGAGCGTTTGCTGGCCAATGTCCACGGGGTGAAAAACGCCATCGCGGTCATGGGCGATGCCGTGGGCCCGACGCTCTATTACGGCGCCGGTGCCGGGGCCGAGCCAACGGCTTCGGCCGTGGTGGCCGACCTGCTGGACGTGGCGCGTGATATCGCCACCGACCACCACTATCGAGTGCCTTACCTGGCGTTCAGCGGCATCGACGAAGACGTCAGCCAGCTGCCGATCATGCCCATGGAAGAGATCACCACGGCCTACTACCTGCGCTTGCTGGCAGTGGACCGTCCTGGTGTGCTGGCGCGTGTGGCGACGATTCTTGCCGAGCAGGGCATCTCCATCGAAGCGCTGATCCAGAAAGAGGCCACCGAAGGTGAGCTGGTGCCGATCATTCTGCTGACCCATCGCACCAAAGAGCGCCAGATGAACGCAGCGATCCGCGAAATCGAGGCCATGGCCGATATCGCAGGCCCCGTCACCCGCATTCGTGTGGAAGCCCTGGACGAAGGAGAGTGAGCATGCGCTACGTCAGTACTCGCGGTCAGGCCCCCGCGCTTTCGTTCGAGGAAGTCGTGCTCACCGGCATGGCCAGCGACGGCGGCCTCTACGTGCCGGAAACCGTTCCGACCTTCAGCCGTGAAGAGCTGGCCAGCATGGCCGGGCTCTCCTATGCCGAGATCGCCTTCCGGGTCATGAAGCCCTTCGTCAACGGCGAGATCGACGACGAGACGTTCCATGGCCTGGTCACCGATGCCTACGCCACGTTCAATCACGACGCGGTGCTGCCGCTGAAGCAGCTCGACGCCAACCACTTCCTGCTGGAGCAGTTCCACGGGCCCACGCTGGCGTTCAAGGACGTGGCACTGCAACTGCTGGGGCGGCTGCTGGATCACTTCCTGAAAAAGCGTGACGAGCGTGCGGTGATCATGGGCGCCACGTCCGGGGATACCGGCTCGGCGGCCATCGAAGGCTGCCGCCATTGCGACAACCTGGATATCTTCATTCTGCACCCCCACAACCGCGTGTCGGAAGTGCAGCGTCGTCAGATGACCACGGTACTGGCAGACAACGTGTTCAACGTGGCCATCGAGGGCAACTTCGACGATGCCCAGGCCATGGTCAAGGCCAGCTTTGCCAACCAGGGCTTCCTGAACGGCACCCGGCTGGTGGCGGTGAATTCGATCAACTGGGCGCGCATCATGGCCCAGATCGTCTACTACGTGGCCGCCGGGGTCGCACTGGGCGCACCGCAGCGGGAAGTGAGCTTCTGTGTGCCATCGGCCAACTTCGGCAACGTCTTTGCGGGCTACATGGCCTACAAGATGGGGCTGCCAGTGAAGCAGTTCATCATTGCCACCAATGCCAACGACATTCTGCATCGTACCCTGGCGGCCAACGACTTCTCCAAAAAGGAGCTGGCTGCCACGCTAGCGCCCTCCATGGATATCGTCGTGTCGTCCAACTTCGAGCGTCTGCTGTTCGATGCCTACGAGCGTGATGGCGACGCCGTGGCCGCCCTGCTGGAGCGCTTCCAGCAGGAGCCCACGGCGCTGGCCGATGCGCCGCTGGCCAAGCTGCGGGAAAAATTCGCCAGCTACAGCGTGGATGACGCCACGATTCTGGAAGTCATTCGCGAAGCCCATCGTCGCACGGGTGAGATTCTCGACCCCCATACCGCCACCGGTTATCGCGCGGCGGAGCGGGCGCGTCAGGATACCACCACGCCAATGATCACCCTGGCCACGGCTCACCCGGCGAAATTTGCCGAAGCCGTGGTCAAGGCGGGCTTCCAGGGCGTGCCGCTACCCACGCACATGAACGATCTGCTGGAGCGTGAAGAGCGCTACACCGTGCTGCCGGCAGAGCTGGGTGCGGTGCAGCAGTTCGTTGCCGACAACCGTCGCTGAGGTGGCATGACGACAGTGTCACCCCTCTCAGCCAGTCATCCTCGCCTCGAGCCTCGCCCCCTGGACGAGGCTGTTTACATGCGCGCCCAGGCGCAAGGGCTAAGCGAGCTGCAGGCACGCCTGTTGGCGTCGCGGCTGCCCGGCTATACCGGCGAGCTGACGCCGCTGGTGTCGCCCAGCCTGCGCTATCTGGTGCACCCTGAAAAGCTGGCCGATGGTCGGCGCGCCGCGGAGCGTATCGCCCAGGCCGTCGCCGAAGGCGAGTCCATCGGCATCCTGACCGATTACGATGTCGATGGCATCACTTCCCATGTGGTCATCCGGCGCACTCTGGTCGAGCTGTTTGGCGTGCCCGAGCATAAGCTGCACAGCCTGATTGGCCACCGTATTCACGATGGCTATGGCATCAGCCTACCGCTGGTGGAGCGTACGCTCGGCTTGAAGCCGCTGCCCACGCTGGTGATCACCGCCGACTGTGGCAGCTCCGACGAGCCGCGGATCGTGCGCTTGAAAGCGGCGGGGATCGACGTGGTGGTCAGCGACCACCATGCGCTGCCCTTGGAAGGCCCGCCGCCCTCGGCTTACGCCTGCGTCAACCCCACCCGCAGCGACTGTCGCTATCCGGATAAAACCATCGCAGGCTGCATGGTGGCGTGGCTACTGATGTCACTGGCCCGTAGCGTGTTGGTGGAGTGGGGCGCGCTGCCGGATGCCACCCCCAAGCTCTCGCCCTGGCTCTCCTACGTGGCCCTGGGCACGGTGGCCGACTGCGTCTCGTTGGGGGGCAGCCCTGCCAACCGAGCGGTGGTCAGCCATGGGTTGACCCTGATCAACCGTATGGATGCCGCCTGCTGGCGCGCCATGGCCGCGCGGTTAGGGGCCGACAGTGTCCCGTTCAACGCCGAAACCCTGGCGTTTCAGATGGGCCCGCGCATCAATGCCCGCTCGCGGCTGGACGACCCCTATGCGGCGCTGCACTTCATGCTGGCCGAGAGCGACGGCGTCGCCAATCGGCAGTTGGAGGTGCTGGATCAGGATAATCAGTCGCGCAAGGCCATCGAAGCCGACATGACCGAGGAAGCCAAGGCGCTGGCGGTCGCGGCTCTGGAGGCCAATGAGCCCGCTATCGTGGTGCTGCTGGAAGACGGCCACCCCGGCGTGCAAGGGATCGTCGCTTCCCGCCTGGTACAGGCCTATGGCCGTCCGGCGCTGATACTGACGCGGGCCGCTGCACCCAACATGCTGACCGGTTCTGGCCGCTCCATCGACGGCCTGCATCTGCGCGACGCGCTGCAAAGAACCTTCGAGCTGGCACCAGAGGCGCTGCCGCGCTTTGGCGGGCACCGCGGTGCCGCAGGGGTCGGTGTGCCCAGGGAGCAGCTGGTGGCCTTCAAGGCGGCTTTTCTGCAGGCCGTTGGCGAGCAACTGGGCAACATGCCGCTCTACCCTCGCCTATGGACCGATGGCGAGCTGTCAACGGCCCAGCTTAGCCTGGCCACGCTGGAAGAGATCGAGACCCTGGGCCCCTATGGCCGGGAGTTCGAACCTCCGCTGTTCGAAGGACGCTTCATCGTGGAGGCGCTGCGCCCGGTGGGAGCCGAAGGCTCGCATCTGATGATGGAGCTTTCCATGGGAGCGGTGACCAGCAAGGCGATCTGGTTTCGCGCCCTGACGCCGGGCGAGCTGCCTTCGTTTGGGGTGGGCGACACCCTGCACTGTGCCTACAAGCTCAACCGCAACCGCTGGCGCGGTCGCGAGGCACTGCAGTTGATGGTGGAGCACGCTAGCCCCGTTTGACGCGCTCCGCTATCCTCGCGTCCTTGGCCGATGCCCCGGCCGCTCCAACAATCCTAAAAAGGACGCATCGATGCGTATGGAAGATCTTCCCAAGGACCCCCACAAGCCCTACGAGGACGTGATGGCGATGCTGCTGGGCACGCTGTTCGTGGCGCTGGGAGTCACCCTGTATACCCACGCGGTGCTGCTGACAGGCAGCACCGCCGGGATGGCGCTGCTGCTGAATTACCTGAGCGGATGGGGGTTCGGTGTGTGGTTCTTTGCCATCAACCTGCCGTTTTACTATCTGGCCATCAAGCGCATGGGCTGGAGCTTTACGCTACGTACCTTTGCCGCCATTGGCCTGGTCTCGCTATTTTCCGAGTTGACCCAGCGCTGGGTCAGTTTTGAAAGCGTCCCTTCGCTGTACGCCGCCGTGATGGGCGGCGCGCTGATGGGCATTGGCATGCTGATGCTGTTTCGCCACCGCACCAGCCTTGGCGGCATCAACATTCTGGCGCTCTACCTGCAAGACAAGCATGGCCTGCGGGCAGGCTTTGTGCAGCTGGGAATCGACGCCGTGATCCTGCTGGTGGCACTCACCCAGCTACCCCTAGACCGCGTAGGCTACTCGGTGTTGGGGGCGCTGATGCTCAACTTGATTATCGCCCTGAACCACAAGCCAGGGCGTTATATCGGGGTTAGCTAAGCGGTTGCTAGTTAAGCCAAAACCACCAGACGATCAAGCCAATGACGGCGATACCCGCAAGATTGATCAGTAAACTCATACGGCCTCCTGCTGGGTGGGCTTCCATAACCGCAGGCGGTTGGCGTTGCTGACCACGGTGATGGAGGAGAGCGACATGGCCGCGCCCGCAATAATGGGTGACAGCAGCATGCCGGTCATGGGGTAGAGCACGCCAGCGGCAATCGGGATGCACAGCACGTTATAGCCAAACGCGCCGATCAGGTTCTGCTTGATGTTAGAGAGCGTGGCACGGCTCAGTTCAATCGCCGTGGCCACGCCGTGTAGTGAACCGCGCATCAGCGTAATACCGGCGCTCTCCATGGCGATATCGGTACCCTGGCCAATGGCAAAACCCACGTTGGCTCGGGCCAGCGCGGGGGCGTCGTTAATACCGTCGCCCACCATGCCGACCACTTCGCCCGCCGCTTGGCGGCGCTCAATTTCTGCGTGCTTGTCGTCAGGCGTCATACCTGCCTTGAACTCGCTAATGCCGACCTCGCGGGCCACCGCAGCAGCGGTATGCTCGTTATCGCCCGTCAACATCACCACGGTTAACCCATCATCCTGCAAGCGCTTCACGGCGGCGGCGGCATCTTTGCGCAGCGGGTCGCTAACGCCGAAGAGGGCGGCCAGCTTGCCATTCACCGCTAAATAAACCAGCGAGCGCGCCTTGGCTTCCAACTGGCGAATGCTCTCGTCTGCTGGGGAAAGATCAACGCCAGCCTCATCCAGTAGCCGCGCATTGCCTAGCAGCAGCGTGTCATTAGCTTGGCTGGTGCCTTTAACACCACCGCCGGTCACGCTATCAAAGCTAGCCAGCGTATCGGGTCGGGCGCCTTGCTCTTCGGCGTAGGCCGTCAGCGCTTTGGCAAGGGGGTGCTCGGAGCGGCTCTCTAAGGCGGCCACCCAGGCCAGTACTTGGGTGCTATCATCGTGCAGCACCGTTGCCTCGGTGACGCGCGGTTTGCCTTCGGTCAGCGTTCCCGTTTTATCGACGACCAGCGTGTTCAGGCGGCTAGCGGTTTGCAGCGCTTCGCCGCTGCGCACCAGCACGCCATGCTCGGCGGCTTTGCCCACGCCAATCATGGTAGAGATCGGGGTGGCCAAGCCCAGCGCGCAGGGGCAGGCGATAATTAGCACGGTAGTAGCAGTAACCAGCATATGAATAGCCACCGGAGCGGGTCCGAGGTTGTACCAGGCAAGGGCCGTTAGCACCGCAATAATCATCACGGCGGGTACAAATATGCCTGAGATCGTATCGGCCAGCTCGCCAATCGGTGGGCGGGAGTTTTGTGCGCTGGCCACCTGCTCGGTAATGCGCCCCAAACGGGTATCGCGGCCGATGCGCGTGGCGCGGTACACCAAGCTACCGTTACCGTTCACCGTGCCCGCGCTTACGTCATCGTCCGCTGTTTTATGCACGGGCACCGGTTCGCCGGTAAGCATGGATTCATCGATATAGCTCTGGCCGTCGAGCACTACGCCATCCACCGGCAGCCGCTCACCGGGGCGCACGCGAATATGGTCATCCAGCGCTACATCGTCCACCGCGATTTCTTGTTCAACGCCGTCGCGTATCACCCGGGCGGTTTTCTCCTGCAGGTCGAGCAGCCGTTTAAGGGCGCTGCTGGTGCGACCGCGGGCTTTGAGCTCCAGTGCATTGCCCAACAAAATCAGGCCGATCACCATGGCAGAGGCTTCAAAATAGATGCCGTGAGCCACCTCAGGCAACCAGGGGGCAAAGAGCACCACCATCATGGAGTAGAGCCAGGCGGTGCCGGTACCCATGGCCACCAGGGTGTCCATGTTGGCTTGATGATGCTTGAGGTTCTTCCATGCATTCACAAAGAAGTGGCGGCCAGGAAAGACCAGAATGGCCAGGGTGAGCAGGCCAATCACCAGCCAGAACAAGCGCCCCATCCCCACCGGGTGTGGGTGATAGAAAAACATACTGAGCATGAGCGGTAGCGCCAAGGCGAGCGAGTAGGCACTACCCTTCAGGCGGATTTTATAGAGCCGCGCTTCTTGTTCTGCACGCGTCTCTTCGGCGGCGCGCATATCGACAATCGGTTCGGCGCGGTAGCCTGCGGCATCGACGGCGGCCAGCAGCGTTGCTACATCGACGTGGCCAAACACCTGGGCGGTATGGGTCGCGAAATTGACGCTGGCCGTATCCACGCCTTGTGCGCGTTCCAAGGCTTTCTGGACACTTTTGACACAGCTGGCGCAGGTCATGCCGGTGATGGCCAGGCGTATTCGCTGGCTGCCCTGGTGGGAGCGTGGCGTGTCAGCCGTGTGGGCCGCTGCCGTCGAGTCGTTACCTTCGGCCTCGGTTTTGGTGTCGTCAACAGCTGGCGGGGCCAGCTCGCTGGGAGGGTAGCCTGCCTTTGCCAGGGCGTCATCCAGAGCCGTCATGCTCAGGGTGGTGGTGACCTCCAGGTGTTTGTCGGCTGGGAAGCCGGTCACCTCGGCAGTGGCGTCCTCGGCGAGAATCGCTTCCCGCATGCGCTTGACGCAGCCCTGGCAGTTCATGCCGGGTACGGCGCGGGTCAGCGTTGTTGGCGGTGCGTGGCGTTGGGGCATGCTGCCTCCTCGGGAAAACTTTCGATCAAGCGGCACAGGCTGTGGCCATCGGGGGTGCCGTCGGGCATGGTCTGCCAGCTCTCCAGCGCCTGCTCCATGCGGTGCGCTAGCGCTTCCAGCTCGGCAATGCGCGCCCTGATTTGCGGCAGGCGATGGGCCAGCAGGTCGCGTACCAGTGGGCAGGGCGAGTCGCCCTGGTCGGCATGGGCCAGAATGTCGCGTATTTCGGCCACGCTAAAACCCAGTTTGCGGGCGCGCTGAATGAAGTGCAGGCGCTCCAGGTCCCCAGCGGTGTAGAGCTGATAGCCATTGTCTGGATGCCTGCTCGGCGTCAAGAGGCCTTCACGGGTGTAGTGACGCACCGTTTCCGCCGTGACGCCACCGCGTTTGGCCAGTTCACCGACTTTGATGGCGCTCACGAAGCCTCCTTTTTGACATCGCTTTTGAAAAAGATAGCGTAAAACCCTTGGGTAACCCATAGGTCAAGGGCCGCCCTTATCTCCATCGAAATGACTAAAACACTGATTTCAAACGACCGTGCGACTAATGTATAAGTAAAAAACAAAATAAAACGCTCGTTTGCCCTTGAACCAAACCCTACATTGGGCGAAAACTTAGGTGTCAGAACAATGCGGATGGAACGCACCGTCCGACGTATCATCGGGAGAGAGGCCCACCATGAATAATAACTTCAAGAAGCTGACCCTTGCGGCTGCCATCGCAGCGGTGGCCTTCACTGGCCAGGCGCAGGCGGGCGGGTACCAGATCAACGAACAGAGCGTCAGTGGCCAGGGCTATGGCCATGCTGGGCGTAGCTCGAACGTCAACGACGCCACCATCGTGTTCGGTAACCCTGCGGGTATGTCATTCCTGGATCGCGCCCAGGTGACGGCGGGCGGTACTTACCTGAACGTGAACTCCGACATTCGTAACGTGGAAGCCAGCCGCACACTTGATGCGGGCGTGGCGATGGGTGGCGCACCTGCCGGGGTGCAGGTGCCGATTGGTGGCGTACCCGGCACCAACGATGGCGACATGGTGCCTGGGGCTCTAGTGCCTTTTGCCTTCTATGCGCAGCCGGTCAATGAGCGGCTGGCCTTCGGTTTTGGCGTCTATGCTCCCTTCGGCGCCAAGACCGACTACGAGAACGATTTCCAGGGGCGCTATTTCGGTGATTACACCGAGGTGACGGTCATTAGCGCCCAGCCGACGGTCTCCTATCGCTTCAATGACCAGTGGGCGGTGGGTGTCGGCATCACCTACAACAGCGTGGATGGTGAGCTTCGCAGACAGCTGCCGACCGATCCGAGCTTCAACCCCACCGGGGATATCGATTCGCGGGTCGAGGGTGACGACGACGGTTGGGGCTACAACATCGGTGTCATCTATCAGCCGGTTCCCGAGACGACGCTGGGTCTGACCTATCGCTCCAAGGTGGACTACACCTTGACGGGTGACTTCCGCGCTTATGATCCCGCGGGCAATGTGGTCCTCGCCGATGATGCCAGCCTGGACCTGACTACACCCGAGACCGTCAACTTCTCCATCACTCAAGAGATGACGGATCGCCTGAAGCTGATGGCGGGGGCTTCCTGGGTGCGCTGGAGCCGCTTCGACCAGATTCTGGTGACGGGCAGTCAGGGTGACACCATCACCCAGGAAATTCAGAACTACTCCAATGCCTGGGCCTACGCACTGGGCGGTGAGTACCAGCTCAATTCGCAACTGGCGCTGAGAGCCGGTATCACGCTGGACTTCACCCCGTCCGACGATGAGTATCGCAGCGTGCGGATTCCGTCTGACGACCGCCGTATCTTCTCTATCGGTGCCGGTTGGAGTCCGACCGACGACCTGACGCTGGATTTCGCCTACTCCTACCTGACCGAGCGGGGTACCAGCGTCAGTCAGGAGCGCAGTGATCTCCTGGCAAGCGACGCGACTGGCGGCGTTCCCATTGGGGGAGCAAGCTACTCCGCCGACTACAAGAACGAGGTCCACGGCTTCGGTGCCCAGCTGACCTATCGGTTCTGATGTGACGGCTCGCGCTTACTGATCGACTGACCCGGCTTCGGCCGGGTTTTTTGCTTTCTCAGGGTGGGTGCGATTGGCAGCGGGTTTGGTTACAATGCCTGCCAGAATGTCGCCGTTGGGGTGGCTGGCACCGTCTCAGGTGGCCAGGCCGTCCCAACGGCGACTGTCTCTTTTGCGGCGCGAGGCGACCCCCGCGTCAGCGAGCTTTATTTACCGACCAAGATTAGGGCCATCCATGCTGGAAACCAACCCGATTCACAACCAGATCAAGGACCTGTCTGAGCGGACAGACGTTCTTAGGGGGTATCTTTGACTATGCCGAGCGTAAAGATCGGCTAGAAGAAGTTTCCCGCGAGCTCGAAGACCCCAACGTCTGGAACGACCCGGAATACGCCCAGAAACTGGGCAAGGAACGGGCCTCCCTGGAAGCCATCGTGGCCACCATCGACGAGCTGGAGCAGGGCCTGGCGGATAGCCGCGACCTGTTGGAGCTGGCCGAGATGGAAGAAGACGAGGCCACGGTCGAGGAAGTCCGCAAGGAGCTGTCCGGGCTGCAAGATGCGTTGGAAAAACTCGAGTTTCGCCGCATGTTCTCGGGAGAAATGGACGAGAACAACGCTTATCTGGATATTCAGTCAGGATCGGGCGGCACCGAAGCTCAGGATTGGGCCAACATTCTGCTGCGCATGTACCTGCGCTGGGCCGAAAGCCACGGCTTCAAGACCGAGATCATCGAAATCTCTGCCGGGGAAGTCGCGGGTATCAAGTCGGCGTCGCTGCATATTCAGGGTGACCATGCCTTTGGCTGGCTGCGTACCGAAACCGGCGTCCATCGTCTGGTGCGCAAGAGCCCCTTCGACTCGGGTGGTCGTCGCCACACCTCGTTTGCCTCCGTCTTTCTGTCGCCAGAAATCGACGACAGCTTCGAGGTCGAGATCAACCCGTCGGACCTGCGCGTGGATACCTACCGCTCCAGCGGTGCGGGTGGCCAGCACGTCAACACCACCGACTCGGCGGTGCGGATCACCCACGAGCCCACCGGCATCGTGGTGGCCTGTCAAAACCAGCGTAGCCAGCACGCCAACCGCGACTTCGCCATGAAGCAGTTGAAGGCGAAGCTGTGGGAACACGAAATGCAAAAGCGCAATGCGGCCAAGCAGGAAGCGGAAGACTCCAAGGCCGATATCGGCTGGGGTAGCCAGATTCGCTCTTACGTACTGGACGATCAGCGCATCAAGGATTTGCGTACCGGCGTTCAATCCAGCAACTGCGACAAGGTACTCGACGGCGATCTGGACCAGTTCATCGTCGCCAGCCTGAAGCAGGGTCTGTAATCTTTTTAGCGTGTGAATTTGAATAGGGTGCCCGATGGCCAACCAAGACGCGTCTTCTTTCGACAATGAAAATCACCTGATCGCCGAGCGCCGTGCCAAGCTCGCCGCCCGCCGTGAGCGGGCGGCAGAGCAGGGCAAGAGTGCCTTTCCAAACGACTTTCGCCGCGACAGCCTGACCGTAGAGCTACAGCAACTGCTGGGTGACAAGGACAAGGCCGAGCTGGAAGCGCTTGACCATCAGGCGTCGGTAGCGGGTCGTGTCATGCGCCAGCGTGGCCCCTTCATCGTGATTCAGGATGTGGCTGGCCAGATTCAGCTCTACGTGGACAAGAAAGGGCTGCCGGAAGACGTGCTGGAGGACATCAAGGGCTGGGACATCGGCGATATCGTCGCGGCCCGCGGCCCGGTGCACAAATCCGGCAAGGGCGACCTGTACGTCATGATGACGGAAGCGCAGCTGCTCACCAAGAGCCTGCGCCCCCTGCCGGACAAGTTCCATGGCCTGACCGACCAGGAAGCGCGCTATCGTCAGCGTTATGTAGACCTGATCATGAATCCGCAGTCGCGCAAGGTATTCGAAACCCGTGCGGCGGTGATCAGCTCCATGCGGCGCTTCTTCGAAGCGCGCGGCTTCATGGAAGTGGAAACGCCCATGCTGCAGCCGATCCCCGGTGGAGCCGCGGCGCGCCCTTTCATTACTCACCACAATGCGCTGGACATCGACATGTACCTGCGCATCGCGCCCGAGCTGTACCTCAAGCGTCTGGTGGTCGGCGGTTTCGAGAAGGTCTTCGAGATCAACCGTAACTTCCGCAACGAAGGGCTCTCCACGCGCCACAACCCCGAGTTCACCATGGTGGAGTTCTACTGGGCCTACGCGGATTACCGCGACCTGCTGGACATGACCGAAGCCATGCTGCGCACGGCGGCTCAGGAAGTGCTGGGCACCACCACGCTTACCTACCAGGGGGCCAGCTACGACTTCGGCCAGCCCTTCAAGCGCCTGACCCTGCGCCAGGCGATTCTGGATCACGGCGACGGCATTACCGAGGCCGACCTGGCGACGCTGGAAGCGGCCCGTGCGGCTGCCGAGAAGCTGGGTATCAAGGTGAAAGAGAGCTGGGGCCTGGGTAAGCTGCAGACCGAGATCTTCGAGGAAGTGGCCGAGCACAAGCTCGACCAGCCCACGTTCATTACCGAATACCCCGCCGAGGTGAGCCCCTTGGCGCGCCGCAACGACGCCGACCCGTTCGTCACCGACCGCTTTGAGTTCTTTGTCGGTGGGCGTGAAATCGCCAATGGTTTCTCGGAGCTGAACGACGCCGAAGACCAGGCGGAGCGTTTCCGTGAGCAGGCAGCCGAAAAAGACGCCGGGGACCTGGAAGCCATGTACTACGATGCCGACTACGTTCGCGCCCTGGAGTACGGTATGCCGCCCACGGCAGGCGAAGGCATCGGGATCGACCGGCTGGTGATGCTGTTTACCGACAGTCCCTCCATTCGAGACGTGTTGTTGTTCCCGGCGATGCGCCCCGAGGTTGATTAACGTTAAACGTCGCAGGGGCGGACGAAAAGTTGGTAAGGGCGCGTTTTAGCGCCCATAATGGTCAACGTTTCGACGGCGAGGAGAATCCCATGAAACTGCTAAATCGCTCTGCCTTGAGCGTCAGGCCGACCCAGACCTTCGTGGACTGGATCAATGCGCTCGAACCCACCATGGGAGACGACGACCTGACCCTGGCCGACGTCGAGCGTGAAAGCACGGTGTATCTGATTCCCGAAATGGATACCCCGGAGGCGCTGGAGACGTTTGTCCGCGACCGGCACGTGGAGATTCTGGAAACCGAGCTGCGCGCCTGGGAAGAGGATGAGCGCCAGTGGCCCGAAAAGCTCGACTGGGCGCTGTTCGAGGATTTCCTGCGCGTCGAGCACAGCTATCTGGCCATCGACCTGGATGACGAGACGGCCCTCGAGATCTCTGACGTTGACGATGCCCTGCTGCTCGACAACGAACAAGATTAGCGTGCTATTATTTTTAGCAAAATTCCGCGTAAACCCTCGCCCAATCGAGGTTGTCGCAAATCTCCTAACGACTCAAAACTAAACCTATACACAACGATGTCGATGGCTGGACGACATCATCAC
>NZ_PINZ01000034.1:0-34706 GCF_002810305.1 Halomonas sp. 141 | reverse complement strand
CAGGGTCGTCCTGACGGACGACGCGCTATCCCTCCCCGCACTAGAAGTGCGGGGTTTCTCGCGCAAAGACTGATGAACAGACCAGCCTGCGCGAAGCGCTCGCCCAGTGCGGGCTACTGGCACTGGACGACCCATCCCTGGATGCGGCGCTACTGGCCGCCATTCAGAACGATATCGCCGCAGGGGAGTACCATTTTCGTGCGCGCCATTAACGGGGTGGTGGCGTCGCAGTCGTCAGCACGTGGGAAAACAGAATGGCTTCGAACTGCTCCATGGGAGCCAGGGACTTGAGCGTCTTGGCGCGCAGGATGGCACCTTCCCACCCCGAGAGAATGAAGCTGGCCAGCGTGTCAGGTGACAACCCTTCCGGCACGCTGCCGTCTGCCTGCGCTTGGCTCAAGCACGTGACCAGGCGTTTTTCCCAGCGCTGGAAGACCACGTTGAGCGCATCGCGGAAGGTATCGTTTTGGCCCGCCAGCTCCTGCCCCAGGTTGCCGATCAGGCAGCCCGTGGAGTGGTCACAGTCGAGCATATGCGCCCTACCTGCCGCGAAGTAGCGACGCAGACGTTCGAGGGGCGGCACGGCCGAATCTTCCATCAAGGTAGCCAGGTTGGCATCGTATTGGCTGGCAAACCGCTCGATCACCGCCAGACCAAAGTCCTCTTTACTGGCAAAATAGTGGTAAAACGAACCCTTGGGTACACCGCAGGTTTTTAAAACGGCATTGATACCCGTGGCGTTATAGCCCTGCTGGGCAATCAGCTCAGCGCCGGTATCAATCAACTTATCGCGCGTGGCGGTGTTTTTCATAGCGTCATGCAGACCAGGAAGTCTATGGTTTTTCACGTCAATGATGACAGGTATCGGAAACCGCGTCAGCGTTTGGGTTGCACGCTATTTGCACAATGCTTGCCTAATCGCTGCGTAGGAATCGGTGATGCTAGCATGATCTTGCCACTTCTCGGGCATTTTTGCCTTCAGCCAATGGATACCCCCCGGCCATGACTCCACCTCGCTCTTTTGCCTCCTCACAGCAAGGCCGCCTGGGCCTGGGTGCCCTGGCCGCCTTGCTGGTACTGGCAGGCGGCCTTGCCGTGGCCTGGTGGATCATCAGCCAGCCACCCAGAGTAGAGCGCAGGCCGCCGCCGCCGCCAGTGCCCCCGGTGGTCGACGTGATGACCGTCGAACAGCGCCTACAGTCGCCGACCCTGAGCGGCTTTGGTCGTGTCGAAGCGGAACAGTCGACGCTGCTGGCCAGCCGCGTGGCCGGGCAGCTGGAACGTTTTGCCGAAGGCGTACTGCCCGGCCGTGTGGTCGAGCAGGGAGCACCGGTGGCTTACATCGACCAGGCCGACCTGCAGCTGGCGTTGGAGGATGCCCAGGCTCAACTGGCAAACGCTGAAGCCCAGCTGGCCCTGGAGCAGGCCGAACAGCAGCGCGCCCGCAGTGAGTACGAGTCGTTCGGCAGGCAGCTGAGCACCGAACGGCGTGCGCTGGTGCTGCGCGAACCCCAGCTGCGCCAGGCCCAGGCGCAGTTGACCCAGGCGCGCGTGGTCCGCGACCAGGCGGCGCTAAACCTGGAACGAGCCACCCTCACGGCGCCCTGGCGCGCCATGGTTCAGGAGCGCCTGGTGGGGGCTGGCAGCCTGCTGAGCCAGGGCACCGAAGTGCTCAGCCTGGTAGGTGTCGAGCAGTTCTGGGTACGCGCTTCGCTGCCCGGCGATACGTTGGCCTGGCTGGAGAGTGGCGGTCGCGTCACGCTCACCAGCCAGGGCTGGCCCGATCAGGCCGAACGGGAGGGCGAACTGCTCTCCGTGCTGCCCAACCTGGAAGAGAACGGCCTGCAGGCCCAGCTGCTGATTGCCGTGAACGACCCACTGGCCCTGAATCATGAGGGTCCCGCCCTGCGGCTGGGCGACGTCATGCGGCTCACCTTCCACACCCGGGCCCAGGAGCCACTGATCAGGCTACCCTCTGCCGCGCTTCGCCCCGGCGAGCAGGTCTGGTGGGTGGACGACGACAACCGCTTGCGCAGTACCCGCGTCACTCTCGCTTATCGCGGCCAGGATGACGTACTGATCCGGGAGGGCCTGGAAGCGGGCCAGCGCGTGGTCGTTGCAGGCCTGGCGCAGCCCCGCGAGGGGCAGGAAGTTCGCCTACGCCAACGTGGCGACACCCCGGCACGTGATCAGGAGAGCGCTCAATGATGCGTAAAGGCCCGTTGGCGTGGATGGTGGATCACGGCGTTGCCCCCAACTTGATGATGGTGCTGTTCATCGTGGGCGGCCTGATGGCCTCGATGGCTATCAAGAAAGAGGTCTTTCCGGAGTTCGAAACGGAAATCGTCCAGGTCTCCATCAGCTACCCAGGCGCCACCCCAGAAGATATCGAGCAAAGCCTGCTGCTGCCCATGGAAGCCGCCATCGCCAACGTGGAAGGCATCGACGAGATGACCGCCAGCGCCAGCGAAGGCAGCGGCGTGGTCAGCGCAACGCTGATCGACGGCGTGGATGTGATGCGCGCCTACCAGGACATTCAACAGGCCGTGAATGCCATTACCACCCTGCCCGCCGCTGCCGACCCGCCCCGCATTACCTTGGCAGGCCGCTCGCGCAGCGTCGTCAGCCTGCAGGTGTACGGCAGGGTGGGCCAGGAAGCCCTGCACGACGCCGCCGAGAACGTGCGGGCCGAGTTACAGGCCACCAGCGGCATCTCCCGGGCGGAGCTCTCCGGCAACCGGGACCGGGAAATCCAGGTGCACCTGGACGATGAAGCCATCGAGCGCTACGGGCTCGATCATCAGCAGTTGGCCAGCCGCATCGCCGCCGAAGCACTGGATCTGGCCAGCGGCCAGTTGACCACCGCCGAGGGAGAATGGCTGATCCGCTACCAGGGGCGCCGCAATAGCGCCGAAGAGTTCGCCGAGCTGCCCATTCTGACCACGGCCCAGGGCTCGCCGGTGCTGTTGCGCGACATTGCCCAGGTCAGTGAAGGCTTTGCCGAAACCGACCGAGAGGAGTTCTACAACGGCCAGCCAGGCATCTCGGTGGATGTGTACCAGATTGGCGGCCAAACCCCGACCAGCATTTCCAACGCGGTACGTGGCGAGCTGGAACGGCTGCGCGCCAACCTGCCCGACGGCGTGAGCCTGGACATCGCCCGGGACAGCTCGGAGGTCTACGAAGACCGACTCGGCCTGCTGCTCAAGAACGCCTGGATGGGCCTGGCGCTGGTGCTGGTGCTGATGGCGCTGTTTCTCGAAGCGCGACTGGCATTCTGGGTGACGCTGGGCATTCCCACGGCGTTTCTGGGGGCCATGCTGTTCCTGCCCTGGATTGGCGTCTCGCTCAACATGATGTCGATGTTCGCATTCATCATTGCGCTGGGCATCGTTGTCGATGACGCCATCATGGTGGGCGAGAACATCTACAGCTATCGCGAAGAGGGTTACTCGTTGCGCGATGCGGCGGTCAAGGGCGCCCAGGAAATTGCCACGCCGCTCACCTTTGCGATCCTCTCGAACATCGTGGCCTTCCTGCCCCTGCTGTTCCTGCCCGGCTTTTTGGGGCTGATCTTTGCCACGGTGCCGGTCGTGGTGATCACGGTCTTCGTGATCTCGCTGGTGGAAGCGCTACTGATCCTGCCCGCACACCTGGCCCACGCCAGCAAACCGAGGCAAACGCCAGCCTGGCAGCGTCCTCTGGAGGCCGTGCGGCTACGCATGCAGCAGGGGCTGCACCATTTCACCTACCGGCGCTTCGAGCCCTTTCTGCAGGGTGCACTGAACCAGCGCCTGCTGACCGTCTCGCTGGGCGTGGCGCTGCTGGCGATCACCCTGGCATGGGCCATGAGCGGTCGATTGGGCTTCTCGTTGATGCCCCGGGTGGAATCCGACCAGGTGCAGGCCAGCGTCACCCTGCCGATTGGTAGCCACATCAGCGTCAGCCGCGAATTGAGCCAGCAATTGCTGGACGCCGCCACGGCCCTCAGCGAGCGTGAAGAGGGGTTGAGCTTCACCAGCACCCGTAGCAGCCTGGATGGCGAAAGCCTCTCCGTACGCCTCGACATCGCTTCGGAAAGCCTGGAGAGCTGGCCACCCTCACGCATTGCCCGCGAGTGGCGTGAACTGACCGGCGATCTGCTGGGCGCGCAATCGGTCCGCTTCGAATCCGACTTTGGCGGCCCCGGCAGCGGCGCCGCGCTGAGCCTGCGGCTTTCGCACCCCAATACCCAGGTGCTGGAGGCAGCCGCCACACGATTGGCCGAACAGCTGGCGGAGTACGGGCTGACGGACATCGACAGCGGCCTGGGCGACGGCAAGCCACAGCTGGAAATGCGCCTGTCGGCCGAAGGCCGCTCGCTGGGGCTGACCGGCAGTGACTTGGCACAGGCCCTGCGTGCTCCGCTGCAAGGCGCCACCGCCGTCGAGCAGTTCATCGGCCGCCGAGAGGCCAGCGTCGAAGTGCGTTTACCGGAAGCCTCTCGCGATAGCCTCAGTGAGCTGTACCGGCTTCCCGTACGCACCCCCGAGGGACTCAGCGTGCCGCTGTCGCGGGTGGCCGACATCACCCTCAGCCAGGCGTCCAGCAGCCTGCAACGCATCAACGGCCGACGCATCATCACCGTCACCGCCGACTCCGAGGGCGACCAGGCCATCAATCAGGTGCTCGCCACCTTGCAGGAGGATGTCTTCCCCACCCTCAGCAATACCTGGCCGGGCCTCGAAGTCAGCATGGGTGGCCGCCAGCAGGATACCGCCGACAACCTGGCCACGCTGCGCAAGGCCATGTGGCTGATGATTGCGGCGCTCTATGCCCTGCTGGCAATTCCCTTCCGAAGCTACTTGCAGCCGCTGCTGGTGATGGCCGCCATTCCGTTTGGTATCGTAGGGGCCATTGGGGGCCATCTGCTGATGGGCTTTGGCTTGTCGATCATCAGCCTGCTGGGCATGCTGGCGCTGTCTGGCGTGGTCATCAACGATGCCTTGGTGCTGATCGACTACGCCAACCGCAAGCGGCGCGAAGGCATGGCGCCTAGGGAAGCCATCGTGGCCGCCGCCACACGCCGGTTGCGGCCAATCATGATGACCACACTGACGACCTTCCTGGGGCTGGCACCGATGATTCTGGAAACCTCGCGACAGGCACGCTTCATGATTCCCATGGCCATCTCTCTGGGTTTTGGCATGCTATTCGCCACGGTCATTCTGTTGGTTCTGGTGCCCTGCCTCTATCTCAGCCTGGAGAATCTGCGCGAACGCCTCAGCGCACCGCCCCCTCCCGAACCCGAGAGGGCTAACCCATGAAGGCGTTACATAGCCTGCGCCAGTGGCGCCCCTCGCGGCTGGGCATGAAGCTGTTCGCGGCCATCCTGAGCGTCAATGTGGCCATTGCTGCCAGCGTATTTCTGGCGGTCACCTACAGTATCGATCGTGGCTTTCTCGACTACCTGAACCAGGCCCAGGAGCGCCGTGCCACGCTGCTGGCCGACGGCCTCATTACTCGTTGGGAAACACAGAACAGCTGGGCGTGGCTGGAAGAGGCCCCCGACCGCTGGCCCTACATCGTCCGCTTCGAGCTGGGCCAGGAGCATCGTGATCGGCCATCTCCCTTGGGGGAGGCGCAGGATTTCGCTCTGCAGGGTGCCGATGGCCGTTCCATTATCCCCCCCGGCGGCACCCCGCGGGGCTCCCGCAACTGGCACTGGATGACCCTCTACAGCGACCTGGCGCCCAATGGCCAGCGCGAGGCCATTGGTGCCCTCGGTTTTCGCCCACCCCGGGAGATGATGGAGCGCATGGAGAGCCGCTTTCTGGAGCGCCAGCAGCGCAATCTGATCCTGATCGTGGTCTCGCTGGGCATTGCCTCCCTGCTGCTGGCTGGCGGGCTCTCCTGGTGGCTGGGCCGACGCACGCGGGCGCTGGCCGGTGCCACCCTGCGGCTCACCGAAGGCGACTACCATACCCGCTTGCCCGAACGCGGCCGCGATGAGCTGTCTCGCTTGGCCCGGGATTTCAACGTGCTGGCGGCCACCCTGGAAGCCAGCCGCGAGGCCCGGGCACGCTGGGTATCGGACACGGCCCATGAGCTGCGCACCCCGCTGGCCGTACTGCGCGGTGAAATCGAAGCCATGCAGGATGGTATTCGCCCGCTGAATCAGGAAAACCTGAGCTCGCTGGCCCAGGAAGTGGCTCAGCTGGAGCGCCTGGTCTCCGACTTGCGGCTGCTCTCGCAAAGCGATGCGGGAGCGCTGGACATCCAGCTGGCCCCGCTGAACCTGAGCGACAGCCTGGGCAGCCGCCTGACCGACGCCGACCGCTGGCTGGAGCAGAGCGGCCTGAGCCTGACCTGCCAGCTGGAAGAGGACATCATGATTCGCGGCGATGCCCAGCGCCTGCGCCAGCTGTGGAGCAATCTGCTGGACAATAGCTGTGCCTATACGCAATCGCCTGGGGCGCTGCGCGTCACGCTCGGCTGCGCGCGCGGTCAGGCCGTCATCGTCTGGCAGGACAGCTCCCCCGGCGTCCCCAACAGCGAGCTGGGGCGGCTCACCGAACGCCTGTATCGGGTCGAGGGGTCGCGTAACCGTGCCAGCGGCGGTAGCGGCCTGGGCCTGTCAATTGCCAGCGCCCTGGTGAGTGCTCACGGGGGCACCATGGAAGCCAGCGCCTCGACATTGGGCGGGCTGGCCTGGACACTGCGCTTTCCGCTGATTTCTTCTGACCCTTACTGAATGCGAGTTGACCATGACCCAGGAAGCATCCCTGCTGATCGTCGAAGACGAACCCAAAATTGCCAGGCTCATGGCGGACTACCTTGGCAGCCATAACTTCGCCCCCACCATCATCGGCCATGGCAGCGACGTGATGCCCTGGCTCACCCAGCACTCACCGGCGCTGGTACTGCTGGACGTCATGCTGCCCGGCAAGGATGGCCTCACCCTGTGCCGGGAAATACGCCAGCAGTGGCCGCTGCTGCCCATCATCATGGTGACGGCCAAGGTCGAGGAGGTGGACCGGCTGCTGGGGCTGGAGCTGGGCGCCGATGACTACATCTGCAAGCCGTTCAGCCCCCGCGAGGTGGCGGCCAGGGTCAAGGCCGTGCTGCGCCGCAGCCAGGCCATTGCCAAGGCCACCGGCTACACCCCGACCACACGGCAAGCGCCGGTCAGCCTGGATGAAGAGGGCTGGCAGGCCCTCGTCAATGGTCAGGACCTGGGGCTCACCGCCGTGGAGTTTCAGCTATTACGCGTTATGATGCAGTCGCCGGGGCGTATTTTCAGCCGCGAGCAGTTGATGGACCACATGTATCGCGACAACCGCATCGTGTCCGAACGTACCATCGACAGCCATATCAAGAAGCTGCGCAAAAAGATCACCGAAGCCCTGCCCGAGCAGGAAATCATTCGCTCGGTGTATGGTGTGGGTTACAAATATCAGCCCGAAGGGTAAGCCTGGCAGGTCGACAGGCGCACTTGGGCACCGCTACGGGTCAATGCACCATGAAAGCGCTCATCGTAGAAGATAAGACCACGATTGTTGCACACTTCCTGCAACCGATTTACACCAAGCCCCTGGATACTGCCATGGTCAACATTAGCCCATTAATGACCCATGAGGTATGCCATGAAAATGTCTCTTAGCCAACGTTTTGCTCCCGCCTTTCTGGCCATTGCCCTGATGCCCCTGGCGTTCACCGCGCAAGCCGACCATCATGAGCACCGTGGCATGGACCGTGAAGCCATGCACGAGCGCATGGAAGAGCGCCGCCAGGAAGTTTACCAGCGCGCCGAGCTGAGCGAAGAGCAGCAAACCGCGCTGAATCAGGCCCATGCCGAGCATCGTGAAGCGGTCATGGCGCTGCGTGAGGAGCATCAGGCCCGCGTTGCAGAAATTCTGTCAGATGAAGAGCAGCAGGCACTGCGGGATGCCATGCACGACGTGCACGCCGAATACCGTCAGGAGCACGGCAAGCGTGGTGGCCGCCACGGTGATCAGGCCAATGCTGAATAAGCGTTGATTTAACGTTCGTCCTACCGCCCTGCGCCCAGCTCTGCTGGGCGCAGGGCTATCTATACTCCTGTTTCGTTCATTTTACGTGAGTGGTTCGTCACTTGAACTGACGTAGCAAACCGCGTATTTTATTTGAACGTTCATTCAAAAATAATTCTTCCCTTGTCTTAACAACAGGAGTCCGCCTCCATGGCGAAAGACAACTCGACCCTCCCCTCGCGGGATCGACTCAACCCCGTGGTGTTCCACGGCAGCGTCGCCGGTATACTCATCTTTCTGGTGATGACCATGCTGTTTACCGAGCAGGCAGGCGCTTTCTTCGACGCGGGCCTGGCCTGGGTCAGCACCACCTTCGGCTGGTACTACATGCTCGCCATCGTCGCCTACCTGGTGTTCGTGGTACTGATCGGAATGTCGCGCTTCGGCAGCATACGCCTGGGCCCGGACCATTCACGCCCGGAGTTCTCGCTGCTCTCCTGGTCCGCCATGCTGTTTGCCGCCGGCATTGGCATTGACCTGTTGTTTTTCAGCGTGGCAGAGCCGGTGGCCCACTACCTGGCCCCGCCGGACCTGACGCCTGAAAGCCAAGAGGCCATGCGCAACGCTGTCGTTCAGACTTACCTGCACTGGGGGCTTTCGGGATGGGGGCTCTACGTGCTGTTGGGCATGGCACTCGCCTACTTCAGCTACCGCCACCGCTTGCCACTGGCGATCCGTAGCGCCCTCTACCCACTGCTGGGCAAGCGCATCCACGGTCCCATCGGTAATGCCGTGGATATCACGGCGGTCATTTCCACCGTGTTCGGTATCGCCACCAGCCTTGGGATTGGCGTTCTGCAGCTCAATTACGGCCTCAACTACATGTTCGACGTTCCCGAGACGTTGACGGTACAGATCATCCTGATTGGCTTGGTCGTGGTGCTGGCCACCATTTCCGTGGTGACCGGGGTCGAGAAGGGCATTCGCCGCCTCTCCGAGTTCAACATGCTATTGGCGCTGGCGCTGATGCTGTTCGTGCTGTTTTCCGGCGATACCCTGACCCTGCTCGACAAAGTGGTGAACAACGCCGGTGACTATCTCTCCGGGTTTGTCGCTGCCAGCTTCGATACCTACGCGTTTGCCGACGAAGGCGCCCAGGAGTGGAAAATGTGGTGGACCATTTTCTTCTGGGGCTGGTGGATTGCCTGGACGCCTTTCGTGGGCCTGTTCCTGGCGCGTATTTCTCGTGGCCGCACCATTCGTCAGTTCGTCGCCGGTGCGCTGTTCATTCCGCTGTCGTTCATGATGGTGTGGATGTCCATTTTCGGTAACAGCGGTATCGAGCTGGTCGCCAATCAAGGCGTCGCCGAGCTGGGCGAACAGGCGTTGAACTCGCCGCAAACCACGCTCTACACGCTGCTGGAGTACTACCCCTACGTCGGTATCACTGCCGCCGTGGTCACCGTGCTGGGCATTGTGTTCTTCATTACCTCCGCCGACTCCGGCGCCCTGGTACTGGCCAACTTCACCTCGATTCTGAGCGACGTGAACCATGATGCCCCGGTGAAGCTGCGCATTTTCTGGTCGGCCGTGATCGGCCTGATTACCGTGGCACTGCTGATGGCAGGCGGACTGAACGCGCTGCAAAGCGCCGTGGTGATCACCGCCCTGCCGTTCTCGGTGGTGATTTTTGCCATCATGGTAGGCACCTACAAAGCCTTAAAGCTGGAAGGCAGCAAGGCCGATGCACGCCGCATGATTGCAGGTAGTGCGCCTGGCGGCGATTGGCGCGAGCGCCTGGACCGTGCGCTGGATACCTCCAACCGTGCTGGGGCAGCGGCCACCATCGAGCATGCGATTCGTCCCGCCATGATCCAGTTTGCCCAGGAGCTCGAAAGCCGTGGCCAAACCGCCAACGTGACCGAAGAGCAGGTGGAAGGCGAGTCGCTGCCCACCTTGACGCTGCAGGTCGACTTTGGCGAAGCCACCAGCTTTGTCTATCAGGTCTGCCCGCACCGCATGCGCACCCCGAGCTTCATCCCGGCAGACGATGACTTCTACGTGCGCCTGGATGTCTATCTGGCCGAAGGCGGCCAGGATAAAGACCTCAACGGCTATACCCGTGGTCAGGTGATTGGCGACCTGGTGGCCGAGTACGAACGCCACCTGCACTTCCTGACCCTGGCCGGGGAGCAGATGGGCCATGTGCAAGCCATGCCCGGCACCATTGGCGAGCCGCCAGAAGACGCCCAGATGTAGCGTCAGCGCGTTTTCCATGCAATCCCGATCCCGGCCACCGTGCCGGGATTTTCATATGCCTGTTCGAGACGCGTGAAGGCTATAACGCTGGATCGGTTGAAGCGCGATGTTCTAGCGGGATTGACCATCGGCGTGGTCGCGGTGCCCCTCTCCATGGCTTTGGCTGTAGCCACAGGAGTGCCCCCACAACACGGGCTTTACACCGCCATCGTGGCGCTGGCGTCGCTGCGCCGAGAGCTGGGCGAACAAGGTGTAGGGATCGTCTTCGTAGGGCTGCCGCCCCGCCTGGCGTTAAAATTAAAGCGCGCAGGCATCAAGCGTGAAACAGGCAAACTGGCGGTCGTCCGTACGCTTGCTCACGCCGAAAGTGTTGCTCGGCGTTGGCTAGGTGGTGGCCAATAGCGAACCTGGGGGTGTGAAGCACTAAAACAGGGGAAGTAGCCTTCCCCT
Source organism: Halomonas sp. 141 (assembly GCF_002810305.1). Lineage (NCBI taxonomy): Bacteria > Pseudomonadati > Pseudomonadota > Gammaproteobacteria > Oceanospirillales > Halomonadaceae > Halomonas > Halomonas sp. 141. The sequence continues at coordinate 24,006 of NZ_PINZ01000034.1, read as the reverse complement.
GAGGCGATGCCATTCACTGGCGATTAGCTCGCCATGTCCAATACGATACGGCCTTCGATCTTGCCGTCGATCATGCGTTGGAAAACGTCGTTGATGTTGTCCAGCGTGTCGGTGGCTACTGTGGCCGTGACCTTGCCTTCGGCGGCGAAGTCCAGTGCTTCCTGCAGGTCGCTGCGTGTACCGACGATGGACCCGCGAATGGTAATGCCGTTGAGTACCGTGCTGAAGATCGGCAGCGGGAAATCACCGGGCGGCAGCCCATTCAGCACCAGCGTGCCACCGCGACGCAGCATGTTTTGCGCCTGATCGAAGGCTTTCGGTGAAACGGCCGTGACCAATGCCCCATGAGCACCGCCAATGGTCTTCTTCAGATAGGCCGCCGGGTCGGTTTTCATGGCGTTGACCGTCACCGTCGCTCCCAGGCGTTCAGCCAGGGCCAGCTTGCCGTCATCGATATCCACCGCTGCGACGTTCAGCCCCATGGCCTTGGCATACTGCACGGCCATGTGCCCCAGCCCACCAATCCCGGAGATCACTACCCACTGGCCCGGGCGAGTGTCGGTCATCTTCAAGCCTTTGTAGACCGTGACGCCGGCACACAGCACCGGGGCGATTTCGACGAAATCGACAGAATCAGGCAGGCGCCCTACATAGCCTGCATCCGCCAAGGTGTAGTCGGCAAAGCCACCGTTAACGCTATAACCGGTGTTTTGCTGGGATTCGCACAGCGTCTCCCAACCGCCCAAGCAGTGCTCGCAGTAGCCGCAGGCCGAGTATAGCCACGGCACACCGATACGATCGCCTTCTTTGACATGGGAAACGCCCTCCCCCACCGCCACGATATGCCCAACGCCCTCATGGCCGGGAATAAACGGCGGCGAGGGTTTTACCGGCCAATCGCCGTGTGCGGCGTGTAAATCGGTATGGCAAACCCCAGAGGCCGCCACTTTCATCAGTACTTCGCCCTGCTTAGGGCGCGGTACATCGACTTCTTCGATGACCAGCGGCTGGCCAAACTCGCGAACCACTGCCGCGCGCATTGTGCTATCCATGTGCAACTCCTCTTGATGGTCGATACGGCCATTTGAAAACGGCTCTTATCGATAGAGTCAGCGTCAGGGGGGCTGACAATACCGCCCGGCAGCTGCCGGGCGGCGTTATACATAGATGCAGGCTAGAAAAAGCCCAGCGGGTTGATGTCGTAGCTGACCAGCAGGTTTTTGGTCTGCTGGTAATGTTCCAGCGCGACCTTGTGGGTTTCACGGCCAACCCCGGACTTCTTGTAGCCACCGAAGGCCGCATGGGCCGGGTACTGGTGGTAGCAGTTGGTCCACACGCGGCCTGCCTGAATGCCACGCCCCATGCGGAAGGCCACGTTGATGTCGCGGCTCCACACGCCTGCCCCCAGGCCAAACTCGGTGTCGTTGGCGATGGCCAGCGCTTCCTCTTCGTCCTTGAAGGTCGTGACGGCCACCACCGGGCCAAAGATCTCTTCCTGGAACACGCGCATCTGGTTATTGCCTTTCAGCAGCGTGGGCTGAATGTAGTAACCGCTGTTGATGCTGTCGTCGAGGGTCTCCTTGTCACCCCCAGTGAGGAACTCCGCGCCCTCGTCACGGGCGATGTCCATGTAGGACATGATCTTGTCGAACTGCTCCTGGGAGGCCTGAGCGCCTACCTGGACATCGGTATCCAGCGGGTTGCCGCGCTTGATGGTTTTGGTGCGTTCGAGCACTTTGGCCATGAACTCGTCGTACATGCTCTCCTGAATCAGCGCACGCGACGGGCAGGTACACACTTCGCCCTGGTTGAAAAAGGCCAGTACCAGGCCCTCGACCGCCTTATCGATGAAGGACGGTTCGGCCTGCATGATATCGGCGAAGTAGATATTGGGCGACTTGCCGCCCAGCTCGACGGTAGAGGGAATGATGTTCTCGGCCGCACACTTGAGAATATGCGACCCTACGGGCGTCGAGCCGGTAAAGGCAATCTTGGCAATACGCTTGCTGGTCGCCAGCGCCTGACCGGCTTCCGCGCCGAAACCGTTGACGATATTGAGCACGCCAGGCGGCAGCAGGTCACCGATCACCTCGGCCACTTTCAAAATGGAAGCGGGCGTCTGTTCGGCAGGCTTGAGCACCACGCAGTTCCCGGCAGCCAGCGCGGGGCCAAGCTTCCAGGCAGCCATCAGAATGGGGAAGTTCCAGGGGATGATTTGCCCGACGACCCCCAGCGGCTCGTGAAAGTGATAGGCCACGGTATTGGCGTCGATGTCGGCCGCGGTGCCCTCCTGGGACCGCAGGCAGCCCGCGAAGTAACGGAAATGGTCGACCGCCAGCGGAATGTCGGCATTGAGCGTTTCCCGCACGGCCTTGCCGTTATCCCACGTTTCGGCCACGGCCAGCATTTCGAGGTTTTGTTCCAGACGGTCGGCGATCTTGAGCAGAATGTTGCTGCGCTCTTGCGCGGAGGTCTTGCCCCAGGCAGGCGCTGCCTGATGGGCGGCATCCAGCGCTTTTTCGATGTCTTCGGCGCTGGAGCGGGGAATTTCACAGAACACTTTGCCATTGACTGGGCTAATGTTGTCGAAGTATTGGCCCTTCACCGGAGGTACGAACTCACCGCCGATGTAGTTGCCATAGCGTTTTTCGAACGAGACGACTGAGCCCGATTCACCTGGGTTGGCGTAGATCATGGTGCTGCTCCTGAGTATTATGATTATTAAAAGGTGCCTATTCAGTATTGGTCACCGAAGGCAATCCCGGTATCGCCCAATGGCAGGATGCACCCTCATTCCTTGGTAGGAGATGCCATGTATTCGCTACTAGTGGCCGATGACCACCCGCTGTTTCGCGACGCGCTTCAAGCGGTCATCCGCGGCGGGCTGGCCGACACGCAGCTGTTGGAGGCTGACAGCCTGGCGGCAGCCATGGCGCATATCGAGGCACACGACACGCTGGACTTGCTGCTACTGGATTTGAGCCTGCCGGATGCCGACGGCCTGGAAGGGTTGAAAACGTTGCGCAGCGCCTTTCCCTGGCTGCCGGTGGCCATTGTCTCGGCGCATCAGGAGCGCCAACTGGTGCTGGATGCCATCACCCAGGGCGCGGTGGGCTATATCCCCAAGTCCACCCCTGGCGAGCAGCTATTGTCGGCGCTGGAGCAGATACTCCAGGGCCAGCTGTATCTGCCTGCCGATATCATGCGCCGCCCTCCTGCCCAGCACGCTCCTGCCGCGGCCAGTGTCTCCTCGTCGACCGCCCTCCAGGACGTCGAACGACCCGGGCGCCTACCGCGCTTGACCGACAAGCAGTTGGATGTATTGAGCTGCATGAGCCAGGGGATGTCGAACAAGCAGATCGCGCGGGAACTGACGATTGCCGAAACCACCGTCAAGACCCATGTTTCCGCCATCCTGCGCAAACTGGGCGCGTCCAGCCGTGTGCATGCCATCGTGCTGGCCAGCGAAGAGGATCTGAGCAGCCATATTGCCCAGCGTACGGCCAGCCTGTCGGGCAAGCCCTCCCCTTGAGCCAACGTGCCCTATCCTGGCGGATGGTTCTCCAGTAGCGTTCCCAGCAGCATCTTGAGCCGCAGGGGCTTCAGAGGCTTCAGCAAGTAGTACAGGCCTGCTTCCCGAGAGGCGCGCTTGACCGCGGCTTCGTGGTTGGCGGTAATGACGATGGTCGCCAGGCCGGGGTAACGCCGCCGCAGTCGCGCGGCCAGATCGATACCATTTTCGCGATGCTCACCCAGATGATAATCCACCAGCAGAACCGCAGGTCGCTCCCCGTCACTGGCCGCCTCCAGCGCACTCACCGTGGCGGCAGCACGCACGCGGCAACCCCAACCGCCGAGCAGTGCCTGCATGCCCGCGAGGATGTCCGGGTCATCATCCACCACCCACACCACGCAGCCCTGTAGAGGGTCTTCGTGCCACCAACCAGCGCCCACACCACTTGCAGGCGCTGCACCGGCCGCTCCCGCATAGGGCACGAGAATGGAGAACAGGGAGCCGCGCCCGGGGCGCGACGTAAGCGCAATCGGGTGTTCCAGCATGGCGCTGATACGATCGACGATGGCCAGGCCCAGCCCAAGCCCGCGGCTGTGGTCCCCCTGCGGCTGGCTGGCACGGCGAAATTCGAGAAAGATCGCCCGCCGCTGCGCCTCAGGAATACCAGTGCCCGTATCCCCCACCATGATCTCGAGCCCGTTGGCGCGTCGCCGACACCCCAGCAACAGGTGCCCCTGCTCGGTGTAGCGCACGGCGTTACTCAGGAAGTTGCGCACCACTCGCGCCAGCAGCGCCAGATCCGAGTCCACCCAGGCCCGGGACGCCACGTAGTGAAACGACAAGCCGCGCACGGCAGCCACCTGACGATACTCCTCGGCCAGCGCATCCAGCAGGGTACTCACGGCAAAGGGTGCCTTGTCGGCGTGGAGCACCCCGGCGTCCAGCCGTGAAATGTCCACCAGCGTGCCCAGCAGGCCTTCGACATCCTTCAAGGAGCGGCCGATATGCCCCACCAACGCCTGCGAGGCATCGGGCAACGTATGCGTTTCCAAGGCGCTGGCAAACAGCCGCGCGGCGTTCAAGGGCTGCAGCAAATCGTGGCTGACCGCCGCCAGAAAACGGGTCTTGGAGAGGTTGGCGGCTTCGGCCTGCGCATTGGCAGCCAACAGCCGAGCATTCACGCGCCCAAGCTCATCCAGCGCGCGATGCAGGGCATCGGTGCGCTCGCGCACCTGCTCGGCCAGCAGCACCGAGCGTTCGAACGCGGCATACGGGGCGCCGCTGGGGCTGCCGCCTGACTCCACGCGCTCCATCAACGCCTGGCATACTTTGCGCAAACGGCGATTTTCCTCCTGCAGCGTTGCCAGAGTCGGCTGTTCACCGTGTTGCTCAGGAGGCTGGAAGAGCGCCAAAGGCCACCCCCGTAAACGTCTGATTCACATGCATGCCATGATGCTGCTCACCATAGGTATTGAAACCGACCACGTTGGCATGGCGCAGCAGCGTCGAGGCCTGGGCCAGCTGCCCCAACGACTCGAGCGCCATGCGCCGCAAAAAGCAGTCGCAGCCGATGACGGCCACTGGAGGCCCCAGGCGAGTTTCCACCCGCGCCAGCATGGCCGCCAGGTTCTCCAACAAGGGGGCTGGCTGCATGGCGGTGAGTACGATGCCGTTTTCAACGGCACAGTAGAAACTCAGGCTGTCGTCGTCATTGACGCGCTGGATGGAGCGAATGTAGTGCTGGCCTCCCAATCGCACGGCCAGCGGGTGCTGGGCAAACACCACGGGGTCCAGCGCCGCCACCGGACGCCCTACCAGCTCGGCATAGAGCTGGGCCGCTGGCAGCCCGTTCAGCTCATGCACCCGCCGCTGCGCATGGTCAACCGCCGTGACCACCAGTTTGTGCTCAAGCGGCTGCAAGTGGTGTGTGGAAAATACCTCGAACGGCAACCGGGTATTGATCATTACCACGACGGCCGCCTGGGTATGAAAACGGCCCTTCGCGTAGACATGGGTATGGGACAGGTGATTGTCGTCGCCGGCCGAGCCTCCGAAGCTGGGAATGCGACCCAACGCGGCGTCCAGAGTGGCCAGCACCTGCTCTTCTCGGCTCGACAAGCCATCCAGCAGCGTGAGCGCAAAGCTGTGCTCGTTGACCGGCGCCACCGCCTGATGTCGACAGCCGTCCAGCAGGGTGTCGACCAGTGACTGAGCCACAGCAAGGTCGAACTGTTCGAGGTCGTCGATCAGCGCCGTTTCGACAGCGAAGAGCCGCCGATCCAGACAGATCGCGACAATCGAGCCTCGTTCATAGCCTTGCGGGGCCAGCTCGCCGGCCGTGGTACAACCACTGATCGGCAGCGCTCCAAACGCTTCGTTGAGGGCTGCCGCCAAGGCTTCCAGCGAATACTCTGCGCTACAGAAGAACAGCAGAAAGCCTGCCTCGGCATGATATAGCTGGGCAGCCAGCTCTGCGGCGGCTTGAGCCGGATCGGTAGCGCAGCTCGCGGCGGTGCGAATACCGTTGTCAGTATAGCTGATGGTCACGTCGCCACTTCTCCAGCGCAGCGTGAGTACGACCTGCGCAGTGGCGCAAGCTGCTGAATGCCCGGCTCAGTTGCTCACCTTCGGGCGAGGGCATATCGGCCATCAGTTCCAGCCGCTTGGCCTCGGCCGCCAATCGCTCGGCGCCGACGCTCAGCGACTCGCCACGCAGCTGGTGCGCTAACCGCTTCACTTGCAGTGCCTGATCGCTGTCCACACTCCCCTCGCTGGAAAAGTAGCCCGCCAACTGCGCGGTATAGTCACTCATCTGCTGATGATAGAGCACGATCAGTTGCGTCACACTCTCGCTGCCCAACGAGGCCAACAGCGTTTGCAGTGCGGACTCGTCCAACAGGCACGCGTCATCATGCTCCTCCCGCGTGTCGGTCATACTGGGCAGAGGCTGGCCCTGCTGACCTGTCAGGTGTAGTGCCAGCACATTGCTCAATGCCAGCAGCGATAGCGGCTTGGTGATGTAGTCGTTCATGCCAGCCGCCAGGCAGCGCTGACGATCATCGTCCGCGCCGCCCGCGGTCATGGCGATAATGGGCACCTGCTGACACCACCCCGCCTGTTGGCGCAGTCGACGCGTGACCTCAATGCCGCTCATATCGGGCAACTGAATATCCATGAACACCAGATGCACCGACTGCCGCGTGACCATGTTCAATGCTTCACGGCCATTTTCGGCACACACCACTTCACACCCCAGCCGCGACAATAAGCCCACTGCGACTTTCCGATTGACGGCGTTGTCTTCTACCAACAGCAGCGAGAAACCGGCAAAGTCTCGGGAGTGCACGGCAGGTAGCGGGGTATCGACGGGGGTCGCCTCTACCAGCGGCAGCTCACACCAGAACGTGCTGCCCTGGCCCGGCTCGCTGGTCACCCCCATGCGGCCCTGCATGGCTTCACACAAGCGTTTGCAAATCGCTAGCCCCAACCCGGTGCCGCCATACCGTCTGGCCACGCTCTCGTCAGCCTGCTGAAAGGGCTCGAACAAGGCAGCCTGCTGCTCGGGATAGATCCCACAGCCCGTATCATGGATTTCAAACACCAGCACGTTGACCGTCGAGCTGACCCGAATGGTGACGCTACCGTAATCGGTGAACTTGATGGCATTGGCGATCAGGTTGAGCAGGATTTGACGCAAGCGCCCTGCATCTACCATGACCCAGGCCGGTACCAGCGCATCGATATCCAGCGTGAGCTGCACTCCCTTGGCCTGAGCCCTGGGTTCGAACAGTGCCATGACGCCTTCCACCAAGGGAGCGAGCGCCGTGGGGGTCGTTTCCAGCGTCAAATGTCCTGCCTCGATCTTGGAGAAGTCGAGAATTTCATTGATCATCGCCAGCAGCTGATTGGCGCTCTCGTGGATCGTGCGGGCGTAATCTTCTACCTGAGCAGGGCTGGCAGGCTCACAAAGCAGTTCGCTCATCCCGATCACGCCGTTCAGAGGCGTGCGGATTTCATGGCTGACCATCGCCAGGAAATCGGACTTGGCATGGTTGGCGGCCTGCGCCTGGCGAGCGGTCACCTGAAGCTGCTTGCTCAGCTGTTCCTGCTCACGACGCGCAGCCGCACTTTCACGCATCTCGCGTACCAGAAACGCAATCACCAGCAGGACGGCAAAACTCATCCCGAACAGCAGCGTAATGAGTAGCTTGTAGAGCATGCTCAACAAGGCGCGCTCTTCCGTTGCCGATTCGGCGAGATAGCCATTGATGGCAATGACGAAGCGCTCGGTCAATCGGGTAAGGGCCTGCAGCTCGCTTTCCAGCGCCGTAACGGGCAGTGGCGTCCCCTCGGCATAAGGTTTGAACATCGGATCCAACCGATCCAACTGCTGCTGAATCGATGCCAACAGCTCACGCGCCGTGCCAATATTCTGCAAGAGTGAGCTGACCTCGCCCTCTTGCAGCAGGTTGATACGGCTGTAAAGCAGCTCGAAACGCAGATTCAGCGCATCCTGGGCCGCCGCAGAGAGTGGCGTACGTGTTTCCGCCAGCAAATGGTTCAATAGCTGCACGGCGTCACGGTCGAGTTTGTAGACCACCCAGGCCGTATCTTCGCGCAGGCTCTGGGTCAGGTTGTCCTGGCGCCAGGCGGAGAGACCCGCCACCACCAGCGCCGCCGCGAACAGCAGCACCGTGACGATGGCCAGCAGCTTGAGACGCCGTGGGTAACGCAGCAAACGTGGCGCCCGCGCCGTAGGCTCACTGGCCGACATGGATATGCATGACCTGCCAGACCGACCTGAAGCGCATCCGCTCGCTCAGCAGTGCTTCGTCCTGATCAAAGGGATAAAGCACCCATAAGGGGCCATACTCACGAATTGGAATGTCACGATCGTCACGCGCGAGCGCCAGGATGACATCGTAGTCGTAAAAATCACTGACCGGAATTTCCGCCTCGTAACCATTTAGTGCGGCCACCTTGACTGTCTCGCCCTCTGCCTCCAGAAACTCCAGCAGGGTGCGCATCAAAGGGCCGCGATAGTCACTCTTGCCCTCTGTCCACGGGGTTCCCGTGGTAAACGAATGCTGAGGCAATGTCAGCAGCAACTCGCGATCAAATTGCGCTTGATGCCCTACGTTAGTGGCCCCAACACGACCATCGACGGTGAGCATGACATGCCCTTCTGGCGACGCCAGTGGCGCAGTCATTTCTGCCAGCCCCGCATGAGGAATGCTGAACGCCAGCATGAAGCACCCCAATAACAACGCTTTCACTACCAAGCCCTCGTATCGTATTGTGCTGAGCGCACCCTTCGCCCAAACCTTGCGACAGGCACAAATAAAAAGAGATGGCGCTTAGGGTACGCCATCTCGATTCCCGGGTCAGGCTAATGACGATGTTTTTGGTAAAGAGCCGGTTATATCCTGCCAGCCAGGTGAAGAAGTGGCCTCAAGGTACCGTCAGCTTTTCAGCTGCTCAACGGGTTCAAAGCGCACCAGCTCTTCGTAGGCGTGCCAACTGGCATGACCAAGCACAGGCAGAATCAGCGCCAGGCCGATGTAGAACGTCATCACACCCACCAGCACACAGCCAGTCAGAATGGCAGCCCATAGCAGCATGGGGCGGAAGTTACGCGCCACGCAGCGCACGCTGGCCTCGATGCCCTCCATGAAGGTCAAGTCCTGGTCCATCAGGGTCGGAATGGCCACGGCGCTGATAGCAAATGCGCCAAAGGCCAGCACACCACCTGCCACGGTGCCCACCGCCAGCATGCCTAGCCCTTCGGGCGTGGTGAGCAGTGCGGTATACAGGGTAGCCGGACTAGGCACTTCGAAACCGAAAAACAGCGCGAACAGTAGCGTGGCCAGACGAATCCAGGCGAGAAAGAAAATCATCATCATGACGCCCATCATGGCCAGCTGCCCCGCGTGGGGCTTCCAACTGCCAAAAGCGTCCCCCAGGGTGGGCGCGCGCCCCTGCTCGAGTGCCCGGCTGATGCCGTAAGAGCCCACCGCCACCAGCGGGCCCACGAACATGAACCCGGCAATCATCGGCAGCAGCCAATACCAGTAACCCAGTGTAAAGGCACCTGCCGTAATGGCAATGCTCAAGCCCACCCAGAACAGCCCGTACGCCAGGCTGATGGCGGACGCGCGACGGAAATCTTCCACACCGGCGGCCAGCCAGGCCCGTGGCCTGTCCATCCCGACCTTGTTAATGGTGATCTTGACGTTGGGCACACCTGCCACTGGCTGTGTTTTTGTTGTTGCATTCATGGCGTAACTCCCGTGTTTTACCCCAAATGGCGTTGCTGCACCAAACACCCAGGCAAGCAAATCGTTACCCTGCGTGATGACACCATTACTTCCACGTTAATGGCTTAATGCTCTTTTAATGTAGTTGAGTTGCCATGGAGCGACGTGTTTTGACGGAGTCGCGTACAAAAAACCCTCAACAGGGCCGATTACCAACGATTAATTCGATGCGTTAGCGCGGGTTAATATACAAAAAACGCGCCAGACAATATGCCTGGCGCGTTGCGTGGGTGCAGTCGGAGCGAGCGGCTAGCGCACGATCATGACCGACACTTTGGCATGATGCACGACGTGCTCGGCGTTGGGCCCCAGCACGTAATCGACGAACTTGCGCTTGGTATGCGAGGCCATCACGATCAGGTCGGCATCGATTTTCTTGCCTACCTTGATAATGGCCTCCCAGGGCGAGCCGTCGACGATCACGCTCTGGGTTTTGATCCCTTCGGGCACATGCTCCTTGATGAACGAGCGCTGCGCCTCCTTGATGGCCGTGTGAGCCTTTTCCGAAAAGTTCTTCGGAAAGTAGGCGCCCACCATGGGCATCTTGAACTCCGGCAGCACCGTCACGATATGCAGCGACGCCCCGAAGGTCTGACACAGCGTGATCGCCGTGGGCAAGGCCTTCTTCCACGACGCTTCTTCGTTCAGGTCCACCGGTAGCAGGATTTTCTGATACATGATTGTCATCTCCTCAGGTGACCGCCGAAGCCGTTGCCGCACGTTCCTTGTCGCGACGGCGGCGTTGCAGTAACACAACGAAAGCAAAGAGGGCGAACCCGGGAATCCACATCCACTCTTTCGCCCAACGGTCGATGGGCGCCAATACTTCGATGATTTCCTGATCGAAATCGAAGCCCAGATCCTGCGCCAGGCCGCCGAACTGCACGAAGTCGACCGTGGCCTGATCACCGTCTACCCACAGCTCCATGCCCAGACGCTCCATGCGTTCTTCAGCGGAATCGCCACGCGGTACAGGCACCAGAATATACGTGGTCATGGGGTCGCCGAAGTTGTCTTCTCCCGCGATTTGCACGCGCAGGTTACTGCCATCTTCGACTTGCCCAAGTGCTTCTGCAAACTGTGCTGGCGGCACCGACTCGTACGGATCATGGATGCGGTCCATCCAATAACCGGGGCGGAACAGGGTAAAGGCAACCAGTAGCAGCAGCAGCGACTCGTACCAGCGGCTGCGAACCAGCATGTAGCCTTGGGTTCCCGCCGCGAAGATCAACATGGCAATGGTCGCGATGATGAACACCACGATCCCCTGCAGGAACGAAACGTCGATCAGCAGCAGGTCGGTATTGAAGATGAACAGGAACGGCAGAGCCGCCGTGCGCAGGCTGTAATAGAACGCCTGGAAGCCCGTCCGCAGAGGATCGCCCCCCGACACCGCAGCCGCCGCAAACGACGCCAGGCCCACCGGGGGCGTCACGTCGGCCATGATACCGAAGTAGAACACGAACAGGTGCACGGCAATTAGCGGCACGATCAAGCCGTTCTGCTGGCCCAACAGAACGATGACGGGGGCCATCAGCGCCGACACCACGATGTAGTTGGCAGTGGTCGGCAGCCCCATACCCAGAATCAGGCTCAGCAGCGCCGTCAGCAGCAGAATCATCATCAGATTGCCGCCTGACAGCACTTCGACCACGTCGGCCAGCACCAGGCCTACGCCAGTCTGGGATACCGCACCCACCACGATCCCGGCGGTGGCCGTGGCGATACCGATCCCAATCATGTTGCGGGCACCGGCCACCAGACCATCCCAGAGGTCAAGGAAACCTTCCTTGATGTCGGCGGCCATTTTGCTACGGCCACGGAACAGAGCGGTGATTGGCCGCTGGGTAACCATGATGAAGATCATGAACACGGTTGCCCAGAAGGCAGACAGCCCCGGCGAGAGCCGTTCGACCATCAAGCACCAGACCAGTACCACCACCGGCAGGATGTAGTGCAGCCCGACCATGACCGTGGGACGCGTCTGTGGCAGCGTGACGACCTTGGAGTTGGGGTCGTCCATCTCCAGCTCGGGGTAGCCCGAACCGATCTTCAACAGGCCCACATAGGTCACTGCCAGCAGCACCGCAACGACCCACGGGGTCGCATCACCCAACAGCGGTTTTAGCCAGCCCAGTCCGTAATAGACAGCAAACGAGAGGGCCATGATCAGAATCAGGCCGGTCAGGAAGCCCAGCACCTTATTGATCAACGGGCGTGCCGGGTTGCTGGACGGCAGGCCAGTCATGTTCGCCTTCAGTGCTTCGAGGTGAACGATGTAGATCAACGCAATATAAGAAATGACGGCCGGTAGGAACGCATGCTTGATCACTTCCACATAGGGAATGCCCACATACTCCACCATCAGGAAGGCAGCTGCCCCCATGACCGGCGGCATGATCTGGCCGTTCACCGAGGAGGAGACTTCCACCGCGCCCGCTTTTTCGGAGCTAAAGCCAACGCGTTTCATCATGGGGATGGTAAAGGTACCGGTGGTGACCGTATTGGCAATCGAGGAGCCCGAAATCAGCCCCGTCATGCCCGAGGCCACTACCGCTGCCTTGGCCGGACCGCCCTTGAAGTGCCCCAGCATCGAGAAGGCCACTTTGATGAAATAGTTACCGGCCCCTGCCTTATCCAGCAAGGCGCCAAACAGTACGAACAGGAAAACGAAGCTGGTAGAGACGCCGACTGCAATGCCGAACACCCCTTGCGTGCCCAGCCACTGGTGGTTGATCAAGCCGTTCAGGCTGACTCCGCGATGCGCCAGAATACCCGGCATATAAGGCCCAAACAGGGAGTAGGCGATAAACACCCCGGCCACGATCATCAGCGGTGGCCCTAACGCACGGCGGGCGGCTTCCAGCAGCAGCACAATGCCGACGACGCCGACCACCACGTCCTGGGTGATGGGCCTGCCCGGACGCTGAGCCAAATCACCAAAGAACAAAAACAGATAGGCGCCGCAAAAGGCAGCAACCGCAGCAAATCCCCAATCCAGCAGCGGCACGCGATCACGCGGCGAGCGCTTGAACGCAGGATAGGCCATGAAGGCCAGAAACAGCGCAAAGGCCAGGTGAATGGAGCGCGCTTCCGTAGAGTTGAAAACGCCGAACCCGAGCATGAAAGGAAGTGGCGATGCAATCCATAGCTGAAACAGCGACCAGGCGGCTGCAATACTTACCAGCAGCTTACCCGGCACCCCCAGGGGTTTCCTTGCCCCTGTATCGCTGGAAGCGACCATATCCTCCAGGTCACTTCCCGCGGCTGCCGAAGGTTGTTTGTCATCACGCATACGCTTGCCCTGCCTAATGGTCAGCACTGTGAATCAGTGCTTTCAACAAGAAGCGCGGACACCCAAGGTGCCCGCGCTTTATCACTCATCACGACGCTGCTCACCCTAGCCAGCAGTATCGCTTATCCGTACTTATTCGATCCAGCCACGCTCACGGTAGTAACGCGCAGCGCCATCGTGCAGCGGTGCGGTCAGACCGTCAGAGATCATGTCTTCTTCGTTCAGGTTCTCGAACGCCGGGTGCAGGCGCTTGAAGCGGTCGAAGTTTTCGAACACGGCCTTGACCGTTTCGTAGGCCACCTCTTCATCTACCGCCGTGGAAGACACGAAGGTCGCTGCCACACCGAAGGTTTCGACGTCTTCGTCGTTACCACGGTAGAGACCGCCCGGGATCACAGAACGGGTGTAGTAGGGGTACTCTTCGATCAGGCTGTCGATTTCATCGCCAGTGACCGATACCAGACGCGCATCGATGGTGGTGGTGGCTTCCTGGATAGAGCCGTTCGGGTGGCCTACCACGTACACCATGGCATCGATGTTGTTGTCAGACAGCGCAGCCGCCTGCTCGGCAGCGTCCAGTTGAGAAGCCAGAGCGAAGGTGCTCTCGTCCCAACCAAATGCGTTCATCACCACATCCATGGTGTTGCGCTGGCCAGAACCGGGGTTACCGATGTTGACGCGCTTGCCGGGGAAGTCGGTAATGCTTTCAATACCGGAATCGGCACGAGCAACTACGGTCAGCGGCTCGCCATGCATGGTGAAGAGCGCACGCATGTCTTCCCACGCGCCGTCCTCTTCAAAGTTGGCTTCACCATGGTAAGCACGGTACTGCACGTCTGACTGGACAACGCCCATGTCCAGCTCGCCGCTTTTCAGCCCATTGACGTTAGCCACGGAACCGCCGGTGGACGGTGCGTTACAACGAATGTTGTGCTCATCGCTGCCACGGTTGACCATACGGCACACCGACTGACCGACGACGTAGTACACGCCGGTTTGGCCACCGGTACCGATGGTGATGTAGCGATCCTGAGCTACCGCCGGAGAAGCGAAGGAAGCCGCAGCAATGAACGCGCCCGAGAAGGCCGCAGTAGAAAATACATGGCGTTTCATGAATACACCTCTTTATCTTGATGTTGTGAGCATTATGCGCCTTGCAACCACCTGCAGAACGGTTCCCTTCAGGTGCTGCGGTTGCAAAACGTTGTCAAGACAGTCTGTTATCGACCTCGGCAATTACTGCCGACGGTAACTACTTTAGCGAAAAAAAAACCACTTGGCGAAGCGCACAGCCATTTCACGCTTGCGATGGCAGCCACGAGAGACGTTTTTACCGTTCACTAGCTACCCACCAGGCAACGCCACCACCCTCCTGGATGTCGAGGGCAACCAACGGTGAACGCCTCATTGCTGAGGGCAGCGGCGGATTGCCTCGGTACGCCACTGGAAACAAGTTTAGCGGGGTTTGCGCATCTGTAACGTTTAGTCAGCGTTAAACATGCCCGCCTGGGCCATACCATTTTTGCATAGGGTATCCTCGACGGGCTGTGCATGTTGTCACCAGGCATCAAACGTTATAGCCCAGCACGCCCGGCAACCACAGTGCAATGCTCGGGAACATGGCCACCAGCGCCAGCGCACAGCCCATGGCCAGCACGAACAGCATGGCCCAGCCTATCGTATGCTCCAGACGAATTTTGGCGACCTCGGTGGTCACCATGAGGTTGACCGCCACAGGCGGGGTGAACTGACCAATGGCAATGTTCATGGCCAGTAGAATGCCGAACCATACCGGATTCCACTCGAAATGCTGCATCACCGGAATCAGAATCGGCATCATGATCAGATAAATGGAGATCGCATCCAGCAGCATGCCCGCCACCAATACGGCCAGCATTACCAGTATCAGCAGCAGTACGCCGTTATCCGTCAAACCGATGATCCACTCGGCCATGTGCCGGAACGTGCCCAGCATGGTGCCTGCCCAGGCGAAAATACCGGCCAGAGCAATGATCAGCATCACGACCCCCGAAATGATCGCGGCTTCGCCCAGCAGCTCCCATAAATCACGCAGCGTCAGCTCACGGGTCAGCAGCAGCCCCACCAGTGCCCCATAGGCCACGGCCACGACGGCAGCCTCGGTAGGCGTGAACAAGCCTGAACGCAGGCCACCGAGGATCAAGATCGGCGCAAACAGGGCAGGCAAGGCGTCACGAAAGGTGCCGCGCACGGTCAGCCGCTCGGCCCCCTCCACGGGGGTGCCTTCCCAGCCGTAGCGCTTGGCCACCAGCATGGCGGGTACCAGCAGCGCCAACCCGGCCAGTACACCAGGAAAAAGGCCAGCGGCAAAGAGTGCCCGCAGGTCAACTCCTGGCACGACGATGGAGTAAAGAATCAGTGCCACCGAGGGCGGAATCAGAATCGCTGTCGACGCAGAGGCCGCAATCAGCGTGGCAGAAAACGGTTTCGGGTAGCCCGCCTTGGTCATGCTGGGCAGCATGACCATGGCCACGGCGGCAGCATCGGCCGGGCCCGAGCCGCTCATGCCGCCCATGATCATGCACACCAGCACGGCCACCAGCGCCAGGCCGCCATGGCGCGGGCCAATCAAGGCCTGAGCAAAGCGCACCAGACGCAGCGCGACACCTGCCCGCTCAAAAATAAGCCCAGTCAATATGAACAGCGGAATAGCGATCAGCGGGTACTTGGCGATGCTGTTGTAGGTGTTGGTGCCCAGGGTCGCCAGCATGTCAGGCGAGAGCCCCGCGACAATGCCCACAGAACCGGCCAGCGCCAGTGAGAAGGCCACCGGCACACCGGCAATCAGCAGGCCCGCGAACGCCAGAATCATCCAGATATCAGGCGTCATGTTGGCCCTCCCCTCTCAAGCGCGCCCGAGTCTGTTGCACCAATCGCCAGCTCATGGCCAGTGTCAGCACCGGCAGCCACACCAAGTACCACCATTGGGGTAGCCCCAGCCCGGGCGAGGTCGATTGCCACTCCCGCTCCTGCCAGGCCAACTTGCCGCCATACCAGGTAATCAGGGCCAACACCGTCAAGCCACACAGCGCCTGGAACAGGATCAGGATGCCCCGCCACTTTGGAGACAAGGCGCGCTCCAGAAACCCCAGCCGAATATGCCGGTCGTGGCGCAAGGCAACGGAGGCGCCCGCAAAGGTCAGCACCACCAGCAGAAACACCGAGAACTCTTCGGTAAACGAGAAAGAACCGCCGGTAATGTAACGCGTGATGACGTTCCCCAGGCTGATCAGCGAGATGATGATCAACGCCAGGGCGCCCAGCCAGCGTTCGGGCCGGGCATCAGGAAGGCCTTTCATGGCAACCTCACACAAATAGCCGCCGCTCGGGAGCGGCGGCAGCGGCTAGCGAAATATCAGCGTGCATCGATTGCCGCTTGCGCAGCCTCTACCAAGGCTTCGCCGATGCGGGGCACCCACTTTTCATGGACGGACTGGGTCGCCTCCACGAACGCCTGGTACTGCTCGTCGGTCAGCTCGGTCACGGTGACCCCGCGTTCCTGGATGGCGGCCAGCCGCTCATGCTCCTGCTCGCGGGTCATGGCGATCTCCCACGCTCCGGCTTCCTGCGCGGTTTCACGCAGCATCGTCTGCTGCTCTTCACTGAGCGTACGCCACACTTGCTGGTTCACCGCAAAAATCAGCGGGTCGTTCATGTAGTTCCACAGCGTCAAATGCGCCTGGCCCACCTGGTCGATGCGCGCCACGTCGAACACCGACAGCGGATTTTCCTGGCCATCGACCGCGCCGGTGGTCAACGCAGGCTGAGCGTCGGTCCAGCTCATTTGGGTCGGGTCTGCGCCCAGTGCCGAGAACGTGTCCTGGAACAGGGGCGAGCCCACCACGCGAATTTTCAGGCCATCGAGATCATCCGGCTGGCTGATGGGGCCACGGGAGTTGGACACCTGACGAAAGCCGTTTTCCCCCCAGGCCAACGGCATGACGCCACGCGACTCGATGGCCTCGAAGACCATGTCACCCGCTTCACCGCCAGTCACGGCGTCCACGGCGGCTTCGTCAGGAATCAGGAACGGCAAGGAGAACAGATTGAGCTCCGGCACTTGCGGCGACCAGTTGATGGTCGAACCGACGGACGCATCGATCAGCCCGGAGCGCATGGCGGAAAACTCGCGGGTCTGGTCACCGGAGACCAGCTGGGAGTTGGGGTATACCCGCAGCGTCAGTTCACCGCCACTGCGCTCTTCCACCAGTTCTGCCCACTTCTCCGCTGCCTGCCCCCAGGGGAAAGCATCAGACAAAACCGTAGAAACCGAGAGTTCGCGTGCTTGTGCAGAAAGGGAGGCGGAAAGCAGTGCCGCACCGGCCAAGCCAGCGGTGAAGTGAGCTATTGAGCGTGTCAGCGTCATGGTAGATCCTTTTTTAGCTATTTTTATGGTGTGCGTTGGGTAGTGCGCGTGGATAGCAGCTGTGAGGCTTTTTGATAAAGCCCCACTTATTGTATGCACTTAGCGCGCGAAAGAAAGACGTCTAAGGTCGGCATTTTGCTGTGCTTTTTCTGGATACCAGCGTGTAGGGCAAGATCAAGTTATTAACTTGCCGCCCTTCCAGCACCTCAATCAGCATGGCAACAGCTTCGCGTCCGAATGCTTCCGCCGGCTGGGCAATCGTGGTGAGCGGTGGATCGCTGTAGGAAGCAAACGCTATATCGTCGAAACCCGCCACCGAGATATCTTCCGGAACGCGTAGTCTCGCTTCCTTGATACGGCTCATGGCACCTATCGCCATTTCATCGCTTTCACAAAAAATGGCGGAGGGTCGCTCCGCTAAAGCGATAAGCGTTTCAGCCGCTTGATAGCCAGAAAGTGGTGTGAAATCGCCAGGACAAAGCAGGCTCTCATCTAACGGAATGCCCGCCGCGCTCAACGCATCCTGGTAGCCTTGTTCGCGGTCACGGGTCAAAGGACTGCGTCGAGGCCCTTTAATCATACCGATTCGCCGATGCCCCAGGGAGATCAAGTGCTCGGTGGCCTCCCGAGCTGCCGCTCGGTTATCGAGTTTGACGGTGGGACACGGAGCATCGTCCAGCACCTCGCAGGCATTGATCATCGGCAATACCGCCCCAGCGGGAAACGACTTTTCAGAAAAAGGGTTAAACGCACGCAGTTGAATCACACCATCTGCCTGACGGGTACTGACTAAACTGGCGTACTGGGTTTCCATCGCCTCATTACCCAGCGTATTACACAGCAGAACGCCGTAGCCGCGCTCCTGGGCCGCTTCCTGAATACCGCTGATTACCCGCGCAAAAAAAGTGTTGGCGATCGTGGGCACCAAAACCACCAGGTTATAAGTGCGCTGGGAGCGGAACTGAACCGCCATCAAGTTAGGTTTGTAGCCCGCTAGATCAACGGCCCTCAGCACTTTTTCCCGGGTAGTGGGCGAGACGATATCCGGCGACTTCAACGCCCGTGATACAGTCGCCACTGAAACGCCCGCCAATTCGGCGACCTTACGTATATTGGTCATGGCCTCCCTTATCGCTCTGTGCTCGCCGGCTTTTCCTACCAGCCAAACAGATGGTTGCGCGGCGCTCCTCCTCTCAGCTTAACGTATCCTAACGTTAAACTCAGCGCGCTATTTTCTGGCACATTTTCAACACCGTATACCTTTGTCGCATTGACGCTCTCAGCATCAAGACTTAGCTTCAAGACAAATGTAACCGGTTACATTTCATCAAAAATTCAATCACCTCGAATATAAACAAACTCAGTTTATTAACACAGGAGTCTCTCTATGCCGCGACACACTCCCCCCCGTATCCGCTTAGGCATGATCGGCGGCGGACAGGGGGCGTTTATAGGCCAGGTTCACCGCTTAGCTGCTCGCCTTGACGACACCTGCGAGCTGGTGTGTGGCGCCTTTAGCCGCTCGGCTGATAACAACCAACTGACCGGCGAAGCGTGCCACCTACCCAACGAACGTGTTTACGCCGACTGGCAGCAGTTACTGGAAAGCGAGCAGCAACTTCCCACCGAACAGCGCATGCAACTGTTGGTGATCGTAACGCCAAATCATCTTCACGTTCCGATCGCCGCAGCAGCGATGCAGGCAGGCTTTCATGTATTTTGCGAAAAACCGGCGGCAGTATCGCTCCAGGAGGCCCAGCGCTTAGCAGAAAGCTGGCATGCCAGCGGCTGCCTGTATGGCTTGGCGCATACCTACTTAGGCTACCCCATGGTATGGCAAGCCCGGGAAATGGTCAGCGAGGGCCAAATAGGTAGCATTCGCAAAATTCACGTGGAGTACCCCCAGGGCTGGCTAGGCGAGCGTTTAGAACAGCAGGGTAGTAAGCAAGCCGCGTGGCGCACCGACCCTACGCTCGCAGGCATCAGCGGCTGCATGGCCGACATTGGCACCCACGCGTTTGGCCTTGCTGAGTTTATCTCTGGGCATCTGGTTAGCGAGCTGTGTGCCTCGCTTTCCAGCCACGCCGACGGCCGTCAATTGGACGATGATGGCGATGTGCTGCTGCGCACCGACCAAGGCGCCAGCGGCACCCTGGTGGCTAGCCAGGTCTGCAGCGGGGAAGAGAACGCGCTCAAAATTCGTATTTATGGTGATAAAGGGGCGCTTGAGTGGCACCAAATGGAGCCTAACAGCCTGCTCTACCGCCCGCTTCAAGCCCCGATGCGCACCCTCCGTGCGGGCATCGACCAACCCGACCTTTTTCCCAGCGCGATGCAGCGTTTGCGCCTACCTGGCGGCCACCCTGAGGGGTATCTGGAAGCACTCGGCAACCTTTACCACGACTTCGCCCAGGCGATTCATCAAGGCGAGCAAGGCGACGTTGAGGGCGTTCCCGGCATGACCTCCGGGCTTCGTGGCATGGCGTTTATCGAGGCCGTCACCACCAGCGCCAAAAGCGAACAGAAATGGACACCGCTGCCCGCTACTCAACTACCAGGAGCCTAATCATGCCCAACACTCACAAAGGCATCCGCGGCCCCGCCATTTTTCTGGCCCAGTTTATCGGCGATCAAGCGCCTTTCGACAGCCTCGACGGTATCGCTCGCTGGGCGGCCGAACAGGGCTATCAAGCCATCCAACTACCCACTGTTGATAGCCGTTTTATCGACCTGCGCAAAGCCGCTGAAAGCCAAACTTACTGCGATGAGCTCAACGCCCGCTGCGAAAAAGCTGGCGTTGTGATCAGCGAACTCTCTACTCATTTACAGGGCCAACTGGTCGCCGTGCATCCCGCTTGCGACGACTTATTCGATGATTTCGCCCCTGCAGCGTTACACGGAAAGCCCCAGGAGCGTACCGAGTGGGCCATTGAGCAGCTAAAACTGGCTGCCAAAGCGAGCCAACGGCTGGGGTTAACCGCCCATGCTACGTTTTCCGGCGCGCTGCTTTGGCCCTTTGTTTACCCCTGGCCCCAGCGTCCCGAGGGGCTAGTCGAAGAAGGGTTCAGCGAGCTGGCCCGGCGATGGCGGCCAATTCTGGATGCCTTTGATGAGGCAGGTGTTGATCTGTGCTTTGAGATTCACCCTGGCGAGGATCTTCACGACGGTGCGTCTTTCGAGCAGTTCCTGGCGGCAGTGGATAACCATCCACGGGCGAAAATTCTTTATGACCCCAGCCACTTACTGCTGCAGCAGTTGGATTACCTCGAGTTTATCGACCGCTACCACGAGCGTATCGGCATGTTTCACGTTAAAGACGCTGAATTTAACCCCAATGGCCGCAGCGGCGTTTATGGCGGTTACCAAAGTTGGGTAGAGCGCCCTGGGCGCTTCCGTTCGTTAGGCGATGGGCAGATCGATTTCAGCGGGATTTTTAGCCGCCTGACGCAGTACGGATTTGATGGCTGGGCGGTGCTTGAGTGGGAGTGCTGCATAAAGGACGCCGCCCAGGGTGCTGCAGAGGGCGCGCCTTTTATCGAAGCGCACCTGATTCAACCTGCCGGTCGCGCTTTTGATGACTTTGCCGGTGTCACCACCAGTGTTTCGCGCAACCGCCGAATTCTTGGCCTTCCTCCGCATCGCTAGTGGACTGTTTTTAACTACAACCACAACCACAACCACAAAATAGGATCACGTCATGGCTATGATACGCACACGACTCAGCATCATGATGTTTTTGCAGTTCTTTATCTGGGGCGGCTGGTTTGTCACCCTGGGCACCTTCCTGGCCAACAACCTCGACGCCAGCGGTGGTCAGATTGGCATGGCGTTCTCTACCCAATCCTGGGGTGCGATTATTGCCCCTTTCATTATTGGCCTGATCGCTGACCGTTATTTCAACGCCGAGCGTATTCTCGGTGTTCTGCACTTGGCGGGCGCTGCGTTAATGTACGGCCTGTATGTCGCCAGCGACTTCAGCACTTTCTACCCGTTGGTGTTGATGTATATGATTATCTATATGCCGACATTGGCGCTGGTTAACTCGGTCTCCTTCCGTCAAATGAGCGACCCAGGCCAGGAGTTCGCTAAAATCCGCGTATGGGGAACCATTGGCTGGATAATCGCCGGTCTGGGGATCAGCTACTTATTCGCCTGGGACTCCTCCCAAGGCATTGCCGACGGCATGCTGCGCAACACCTTCCTGATGTGTGCGATCGCCTCTTTAGCCCTTGGCCTATATAGCTTTAGCCTTCCTGCAACGCCGCCTAAAGCAGACGGCCCGGTCGGCTTAAAAGAAGTGCTAGGGCTCGATGCGCTCGCCCTGCTGAAAGACCGTAACTACGCCATCTTCTTTATTGCCTCGATCTTGATCTGCATTCCGTTGGCCTTTTATTACCAAAACGCTAACCCCTTCCTGGCCGAAATCGGGGTTACTAATCCTACCGGCAAAATGACCTTGGGCCAGGTATCAGAAGTGCTGTTTATGCTGCTGCTACCGGTCTTTATTCATCGCTTTGGTATCAAGAAAACCTTATTGATCGGCATGCTGGCCTGGGCGCTGCGCTACGCGCTGTTTGCGTTCGGTAACGCCGACGAAATGGTGTTTATGCTCTTGATCGGTATTGCCCTGCATGGCGTGTGCTACGACTTCTTCTTCGTGACCGGGCAGATCTACACCGATGCCCGCGCGGGCGATAAATTTAAAAGCTCAGCCCAAGGCATGATAACGCTGGCCACTTACGGGGTAGGCATGCTGATAGGTTTCTGGGTCGCGGGTCAGATTACCGACCACTTCTCTACCAACGGCGCCCACGATTGGCAGGGCATCTGGATGTTCCCAGCGGTGTTTGCTATCGCGGTACTGGCGCTGTTCTTCCTCACTTTTAAAGACGATAAAAGCGTAACGGCTAAGTCTGAACTGTAAGAGTCTAGAACATAAAACATGCCGGGCGCTTTGGCAGCGCCCGGCTAACTATTTTATAAACTTTTAAAGTACTTAATGGGCACATCGTCTCAATCATGACGTCTTATTGGTCACAGGCTAAAAAGCCCCGATATTGCGCCTACGACAACTTCAACAATAGTCATGATGCCTTCAGCTACCGACATGACGATCTCTAGCAGCACCTCTAAAACTCCCTCACTGCTGACAATCACGGGTGTTGAGATACCAGTGAGAGCAATCCCCATCGCGCCAAGCGCCACCACTTCAACCCCCATGATCACTATATAAAGTAGCGCCCCGATTAACGCACTTGCACAAACTGAGTTTAGCGTCTTGATCTTCAATGATCTTTGTTTTCTAGCCGCCACTCCCTTGCCTCCTGACAATAGAATTAAACTACCTAAATGAATGGCATAGCCGAAGTCTAAAACTGACAGAGCAAATACAGCGCCAACACAATCAGCGCAAGCAAGCCCACTACTGCACACCAAGCGCCGTCGGCTCGGCTACTATGTTCATCGAGATATATCATTTTAGAAGCCGAAGGGTATTTTCCCAAAGTAACCAGTTTGCAGATTGGCCAGCCAACCCAGTAACAAATGGTTCTAAAGAATACCTCTGCCAGTATGTAGAGTTAAGCTCAGTTCTTGTGTATGGAGGGCAGTAGAGAGGGTGGCGTATCCTGTTGATTGATCTCGCCAGATCACAACCAACATAGGACGGATACGCCATGAGCAATTCTACTCTCCAAGCCGTGACGCAGCCAGACACCGGCGCTACTGATCCGTTGCATGAGTTGCTGCGCAAAGGGGCCCGAGACCTGATCGCCAAGGCCGTGGAGGCGGAGTTGAGTACGTTTCTGGAACAGTACGCCGACAGGACACTGGAAGACGGGCGCCGCGCCGTGGTGCGCAATGGCTACCTGCCCGAGCGCACGGTACAAACCGGAATCGGCGATGTCGAGGTCAAGGTGCCCCGCGTCCGTGACCGCAGTGGCGACGGGGTGACCTTCAGCAGCGTGCTGCTGCCGCCCTACCTGAAGCGGGCCCGCAGTATCGATGAGCTGATCCCCTGGCTCTACCTGAAGGGAGTCTCCACCGGCGATTACCAGGAGGCCCTGTCGGCCCTGCTGGGTGACCAGGCCAAGGGACTCTCGGCCAACACCGTGTCGCGGCTCAAGAAGAAGTGGGAAGACGAGCATGCCGACTGGCAAAAGCGTGACCTGGCAGAGCAGCGCTACGTCTACTGGTGGGCGGACGGCGTGTACAGCAACGTGCGCATGGATGACCGCCTGTGCCTGTTGGTGATCATCGGCGTCACCGAGCAGGGCCGCAAGGAGCTGGTGGCTGTCGAGGATGGGCAACGCGAGTCGGAGGCCAGCTGGAAAGAGCTGCTCACGGGGCTACGCGAGCGCGGGCTGACGACGGCCCCCAAGCTAGCGGTTGGCGACGGCGCCATGGGCTTCTGGGCGGCGTTGAGCAAGGTCTATCCAGAGACCGAGCACCAGCGCTGCTGGGTCCACAAGACTGC
>NZ_PINZ01000033.1:0-37245 GCF_002810305.1 Halomonas sp. 141 | reverse complement strand
TTGAGGTCTTTCTTAGCCCGGAGCTTGGTGCCATGCCGCTTGTACTGCGTACTGATGATGTGCAGTGCCTTGTTGTACGCAAACCGCACCGCGCCGAACTGCTGATTTAAGAAATCAGCTTGTTCAGGGGTCGGGTAGAGGCGTACTTTGGTGGCTATTAACATGGCACGGCGCCGCTCAAAACTGTATTTTTATACATAATAGACAGTAAGGGGCGAAGATCAACCCCCAGCAGCGCTAGCGCGCTTCCCGCTTGTATCCCCGCCCGATTGGGCGAGGGTTTACGCGGAATTTTGCTAATTCCCACCCGCCCTTCATTTGCTGGCTCGGACTGGGGCCTACAACAACCCGGACTATCTGCTGCAAAAGGTGACCCGGGCCACTCGGGGCGATGAGATCATCATGCACTTCGAAGGCCAGCCCATCTCCTCCCAGGAGAGCGTGGCGGGAGTGGCCAGCGAGCTCCCCCTCGCCCCAGTGTCATTGGTCGTCGCCCCGCACCTGGAACGCATTTATGCGGAAATGGGCCGACGCTGCATCGGCCGCGAAGGCGACCCGCACCGCTGGGTCAAGCCTGAGTTTCACGGCAAGCGCTTCGGTGAAGCCTCACTGCCCTTCGAGCAGTTTCTCTCGCGGCTTTACATCTACCACTACGACCCCCTGGAAAGTGGCAAACTGGCCAGCGTGGGCGAGGAGGAGCTGGAGCGCGTCAAGGGCTATTTACATCGCAGCTGGGGAGCTACGCGAATCCCTCCCACCGACTTGCAGGCAGAGCCAGGCACAACATGACATAATACGCGGTCTTTCAACGCTCCTGATACGCTGCCATGATACGACTCGATCAACTGCTGGTCAGCCAGGCGCTGGCCAGCTCACGCACCCGCGCCCAGCGCCTCATCAAGAACGGGCGTGTCTTTTTGACCGACGGCACCCCGCTCACCAAGCCTTCCGAAAAGTGGCCCGCCGACACATCACTGCGCGTCGAGGAGGACCCCGAGGAGCGCTACGCTTCCCGGGCAGGCCTTAAACTCGAGGGAGCGCTCACTACGCTGGATATGCGGCTGGAGGGCCTGGGCGTGCTGGATGTGGGCCAGTCCACCGGCGGCTTTACCGACTGCGCCCTGCGCTTCGGAGCCCGCCATGTAGTGGGTGTCGAGGTAGGCCACGACCAGTTGGCCGAAGCGCTGCGCCAGGACCCAAGGGTAGTGTGCCTGGAAGGCTTGAATGCGCGCCACATGAGCACCTCGGCAGCCTTGCTGGAAGTGCTGCGCCAATACCCCATCGAGCTGGCCATCATGGACGTGTCGTTCATTTCTCAAACGCTGATCCTGCCGGAAATCGCCGCCTTGCTACCGGCCAAGGGAAAGCTTATCTCTCTGGTCAAACCGCAGTTCGAGTTGGAGCCCAGCGCGCTGGACAAGCGCGGCGTGGTACGCGACCCAGCCCGCTACAGCGAGGTGGAGCACAAGATACGTGCAGCCTGCCAGAGCTGCGGTTTGCACATCACCCATTGGCAAGAGAGCCCGATCACCGGCGGGGACGGCAATCGGGAGTTCCTGATGCTGGCCAGTCACGAGGCCCCTTAATCCAGATTTTCAGGAGGCAGCGGCTTGCGGGTCTGTACCTTCACCGACTCCCCTTGATCACGGTGCAGCCATACGTCCACCTGCTCGAAGGCCACCCGCACGCCCGCTTCGCGGAATAGCTCATCCACACGGCAGTTCACTTCGTCGGCTGCAAACAGCCGGTCCAGTAGGTCGTTGACGAAGATGCGCAGCTCGAAATTCAGGCTGTGCGGGCCATAGTTGAGGTAGAACACCTGAGGCTCCGGGTCCGCCAGCACGCGCGGGTTTTCATCGGCGGCCTGGCGCAGCAGCTGATGCACCAATGGCAAATCAGAGCCATGCGCTACGCCATAGGTCAGCACCACCCGAGTGACATTGTCCGACAGCGACCAGTTGATCAGCTGGTCGGTGACGAATGTCTTGTTGGGAATGATGATCTCCTTGCGATCGAAGTCGGTCACCGTGGTGGCGCGGATGCGGATACGGCTGACCGTGCCATGCAGGTTACCCAGCGTGATGGTGTCGCCGATTCGAATGGGGCGTTCGAACAGGATGATCAGGCCAGAAATGAAGTTGGCAAAGATCTCCTGCAAACCAAAGCCCAGCCCCACGCTCAACGCCGCCACCAGCCACTGCAACTTGTCCCAGGAAACCCCCAGGGTGGCCAGCGACATGACGACCCCGGTACCCACGATGGTGTAAGAGAGCAGTGAGCTGATGGCGTAGGCGCTGCCCTGCTTCAAGGCCAGCCGCGACAGCACCATCACTTCGAGCAACCCCGGCAGGTTACGCGCCATGATGAAGGTAATGGCGACCACCAACAGCGCGGTGAAAAAGTCGGAAAGGGAGAGCGCGCCGTCCACCAGATCGCCCTCATCGGCGTCCCACAGCGCCACCTGATCCAGATACCCCAGCACTGCCAGCAAGTCCGACCAGACCAGGTAGAGCAGCAGACT
Source organism: Halomonas sp. 141 (assembly GCF_002810305.1). Classification (NCBI taxonomy): domain Bacteria; kingdom Pseudomonadati; phylum Pseudomonadota; class Gammaproteobacteria; order Oceanospirillales; family Halomonadaceae; genus Halomonas; species Halomonas sp. 141. The sequence continues at coordinate 34,724 of NZ_PINZ01000033.1, read as the reverse complement.
GAACCCGATCAGCAGAATGAGCCTGGAGAGCCGCAGCGACTGAGTATTGATCTTCTCCATGTCCAGGGGCGGCTCTTCGACCACTTCGAGACCGCCTTCGGCCCCCTCTTGCACCTGGGCACGCCTTCGCGCCAAAGCGCGCCGATACGCCAGGCGGCGAGCGGCCACCGCCAGGCTGCGGACCACCGTGGCTTCCACCACGACCCACAGCCCCAGCAGGTAAAGAGTCATGGCAAAACGCGCCACTAACCGCAGTGCCGTATATTCGTAGCCCCAGGCCACCAGCCCAAGCATCACCAACGGTACGCTGGCCATGGCCAGCCCCAGGATCAACCGAAACAGCCGCACTCCAAAGACAGGCACGTGGGCCAGAATCAGCTGCATCAACCACCACGCCATGGCCAGCAGCCCCAGCATGAACAGCCCCATGGCCACCGGGCGCATGGCCAGCGGGGTCTCCACCTGCCCAGACATGGCCGCAATCCCTACCACGGGAACCAGCGCCACGCCTAACCCTCCGAGCAGCTGGCGTAATCGAGCATTGTAAGCGGGTGCCCAGGTAAAGTGACGCTCGGCAACGCCATCGGGCACCAGCAGGCGGCGGCCCAAGGCAATCACCCCCCAGCTCAGGCTCAGTTGCAGCAAGGCCGGCGCCAGCCCCATTGCCAGGGCGCCTTCTGCCGTGCGCAGGGCAACGCCAGCCCCCGCCAGCGCCAGCGGGCCAGGCAGCGCCAGCAGCGCATTCATCAGCACTGCTCTGGGCGTGTGCAGCTGCGTATCACTCTTCAAACGGCCTATTTGCGAGTGTAGCCGGGCCAGCGCGGCCTTGATACGGGAGCGTAACCCCAGCAGCGCCAGGCTTAGCAGCAGGAGCGGCGCACCGACCAGCATGTCCCAGCCAAGGCCCTGCCAGCGGTTGGGCAGCACGGCACGCCATTCGCCCTGCTGCCACTCCTGCTGCAGGTAATTGGGTAACTGGCGCACCCAGTTAAGGTCCAGCGGACGACTGTTGGCTACCCAGAAAAGCTGTTCATCGATGGTGGCGCGCAGCTCGTGGGTGGTGGTCAAGAGCTGTTGCTGGTTCAACTGCAGCTCGATGGCGGCGCTCAACAGGCTGCCGTAGGACTGCTCGAGCTGCTCCACCAGCTCACGGCGAGATTGATAAAGCCGCGTCAGGGAGTCCACCAGCCCAGGCGTCACCTCGACACCCGCTTCCTGTAGCCGCTGGGTGGCCAGGCGTTCTCCCTGGCGCAGCTGATCACGCTGGCGTATCAGATCGAATTGCTTGAGGCGCAAGTCGGCAATTTCATCTTGCAGGTCGCGGCGCGGCACGATCACCGGTAGCGACTGGCGCTGTTCCCTGAGTATCCGTGATAGCAGCTGGCTACCGCGAATGGCCTCCATCTGCTCACCAAGACTACGCTGCAACTGACGCACCAGCTCCAATTGGCGCTGGGCTTCGATGTTTTCACGCACGATGGCATTGGCGCGGTCGGTGGCACGCAGCAGCTCGAGGCTCAAGTTCTGGTTCACCTGCTGGGCGCGTAGCACCACCGGATGCCCCTCGGCAATCAATGGATCATCCCGAGCGGCATCTGCAATCGCCTGCTCGGACTGCAGGCGTCGCTGACGATCGATGACCCCTTGCAGCAGGTTCAGCCGCTGCTCCTGATGGTCGATCTGCAACGCCAACAGCTCGCGCCGCTGCTGAGCCAGTTCCCGCAGCCGACTGTTGGCACTGAGCTCACGCTGATTGAGGGACACTTCCTGCTCGGCCAGCGCACGCTCCAGACGCCACTGGATCAACTGCGCATCCTCGCGAGCGGATAGCTGGCGGTCAGCCAGCAACGCTTCGCGGGCATCGTGCTCACGGCGCAAGGTCTCGGCCCGCTGCAAGGCTTCGGAGATGGCTTGCTGGGCACGTTCGGGCAAGGTTTGCGCAGCCAACAGCTGCGAATTGACTTCAGCCAACTGGCTCTGTAGCTGCTGGAGTTCGATCACTGCACTGCTCTGCTGAGCTTCCAGTACGTCCAGCGGCATGTCGCTGAGGCTATCCACGGAGAGCTGTTGGCTCTCTTCCTCGGCTTCTCGCAGCTCTCGTTCGAGTTGCAGCAGCTGTTCAGGGGCCTGGCTGACGCGCTGCTCCAGCGCCCGTTGGCGCTCTTCCAGCGCCTTGAGCCGCTCATAGGCTTGCAGCGCCGCTTCCAGGGCAGCCTGCTCGCGCTGCTGCGCGGCGGTCAGCTCCCCCTCCTGAGACTCCAGTGCAGCCAGCCGCTCGTTCAGAGCACTTTCCGAAGGCACACGCTCGCCGCTTTCGGCCCACCCCACCGGAGATACAACCAGCAGCGCAACACACATCAACACGCCCAGCGCGCCGTTCACTGCTTTCATGGCACTCTTCACCACGTCTAGAAGCCTCATTGACTGGTCAGCCCGTATTATCGGGCAAGGCGCCATTATCAAGCGTAAGGCCTGCCCGCGCAATCCGGCCGGTCACCAGAATATTGGCAGTTGACTTACCTCATCCGCCTGTATAGAACGTCGCTAACATTTATCTACTTTTCATTGCGAGCCATATCCATGGTTATCCGACCCCTGATATTCACAGGCCTGCTGGTTGCTCTGGGCAGCCAGTCGGCCATGGCCGAGACGCGTGGCGATATCGAAGCGCGTATTCGCGCCTTGAATACCGAGCTCTATCAGCTCCGCCAGCAGCTGCAGCAAATTGACGCACCCGAGGCTGCCGCCCAGGGTATTCCACCGACGCCGCTGCCGGAAGAAGTGGCCCTGGAGGACCTGTCCGAACGCCGCCAGCTGGAGCAGCAGTCGACGCGTAACCCGTTTTCCATCACCACCCACCGTACCAATTACCTGTTTCCGGTGAGCTATAACACTAACCAGGACGCCAACAACTTTCGTGAAGTGACCGATGCTTCAGGCCCCAACAACAACGAAGTGAAGTTTCAGTTCAGTGCCAAGTTCAATCTGGCGGAAGACGTGTTTGGCGACATTGGCGACGTCTATTTCGCCTATACCCAGCGAAGCTGGTGGCAGGCCTATAACACTGACGCCTCCTCCCCTTTCCGGGAAACCAACTACGAGCCCGAGGTGTTCATCGATTTCGATAACGCCTGGAGCGCTCTGGGCTGGGTGAATACGCGCAACCGCATCGCCTTCAACCACCAATCCAATGGCCGTTCGGACCCGCTGTCACGGAGCTGGAACCGCGTATACCTGGAAAGCACCTTGCAGCGCGGCAACTGGGCACTGACCCTGGCACCCCACTGGCGCGTTCCAGAGTCGGATGGTGACGACGATAATCCGGATATCGAGCGTTTCATGGGATATGGCGACATTCGTCTGGCCAAGCGCTTGGACAACAATCATGAAGTCGCTGGTCAACTGCGCGGCAACCCGAGCCCGGGCAACCTGGGTACTCAAATCGACTATAGCTGGCCCGCCTTCAATGGGGTGCGAGCACACGTACAGTATTACTACGGGTACGGCGAAAGCATGATCGATTACGACAACCGCGTGCATCGCCTGAGTCTTGGCTTCAGCCTCAACCCGCTGTTCAGCGCCACGGGCCTGAACCGTTGATGCGGAACCACTAAACTTTGGGGTTGTCTATAGAGTGACGGCTGCTATGCTGAAGCTGTCACTCATTCATTCGTCAAAGGAAGACATCATGGCTAAACGTAACACAGACGCCTCCGCACGTGCCGACCAGCTGAAAGAAGACCTGCGCCATCTCAGCGAGACGGTCGAAGAGCTGATGAACGCCACATCGAAAGATGCCAGCGGTGAAATGCGCGACCTGCGTGAGCGTGCCGAACGTCGTTTGAAGGATACTCGTGCCCGCCTGGAAGCCCGCGGCGAGCGCATCTATGAAGACACCCGCGAGTCACTGGCTCAGCAAGCCGATTGCTGCGACCGCTATGTACATGAGAACCCCTGGACCAGCATCGGTATCGGTGCCGCAGCTGGCCTGGTGGTAGGTATGCTGCTCGGTCGTCGCTAATGGCATTGGGTCCAACCCAACGCGTCTTTTCTGCCGCTAAACGCTTGTTGAGGTCACTGTTAGCTAACGGTGAAACCCGCCTGCGTTTGGCGGTGTTGGAATTGGAGGAAGAGCGCGCTCGTTTATTGGTACTACTGTTGTTGGCTGGCGCTAGCCTGCTGCTACTGCTGCTGGGTGTGGCCACGCTGACGGCGCTGGTAGTCGTTCTGTTCTGGGACACCTATCGGCTGACGGCCATTGGCGTGAGTGCTGGCGTACTGATGGCACTCAGCCTGCTGCTGGCCGTGATTGCCATACGTCAGGCAAAGCGGCACTCGCTGCTCAAGGAAACCTTGAAACAGCTAGCAGCCGATCGCGCCCTGCTGGAGGCCAATGATGAAGAACTCGCCGAACGCCGCCGCTAAGGTGACGGACAAGCCGCTAACCCGCCAGCAACGTAAGGCGGCGTTACTGGCCGAGCTGGAGCAGCAGCGTATCGATATACTGGTGAGCAGCGATACGTTACAACGCACTTCCGCGCCGCTCGACCGGCACTGGCGAAGCCTGCGCTTACCGCTGTACGTTGTGGGCGGGCTAGCTGCCCTGCGGCTGGTTCGCCATCCTGGTGGCGCCATGGCCGTCGGCAAACGCGCATTGGCAGGCTATATGCTGCTTCGCAAGCTGAAACTGCTGGCCAAAGTCGCCAGCTGACGAGGCGTTTGCCTGTTCAAAGCCGCCGGATGCCTTGCCTCAGGCGGCTTTTTCAATGGTGATCAACACGCTTGGCCACAGGCGACGCCACTCGCCCAGGCCCACTGGAAGTTGTAACCACCCAACTGGCCCGTGACATCCAGCACTTCGCCAATGAAACGCAGCTGGGGTAAGCCTCGTACTTCAAAATTCTTCGACGAAATGGCCTCGGTACTGATCCCGCCCATGGTCACCTCTGCCGTACGCCAGCCCTCTGTGCCCGCTGGTTTCACCTGCCACTCATTGAGGTACTGTGCCCAGCAGTCGATCGCCTCGTTGCTGTACTGTGCCAATGGCATGGCGGTGGCGTGCTCGGGGTACCACTCCACTATCGCCTGTGCCAGACGTTTGGGAAACCGCTCACCCAGCCAGGTAGACAGCATGCGCTTGGGAGTTTGCTCACGCGCATGACGCAGCGAAGCCGCCACCTCCTCACCCGGCAATAAATCAATCGTAATGGCGCTACCGGGCTGCCAGACGCTCGAAATCTGGAGCATCGCCGGCCCCGACAGCCCCCGGTGGGTAAACAGCATGGGCTCATTGAAGCGCCCTTGACCACAGCTGACCGATACCGGCACGCTGAGCCCTGACAGCGTTTCAGCACGCGCTTTCCAGACATCACTGAGCGTGAAGGGCACCAGCCCAGGCCGAGTAGGCAACACCTCAAGTCCAAATTGACGGGCGAGATCGTAACCGAAGCCCGAAGCCCCCATGGTGGGAATGGAGAGCCCCCCCGTGGCCACTACCAACACGCCACAGCTGATGGTGCCCATCGAAGTAGTCAACTGCATTCCCTCGCCCAAGCGCTCCACCTTGGAAATGGACGTCTTCAATGCCAGTTCGACGCCGGCCCATTCACATTCGGTCAGCAGGACTCTCACGATCTCCTTGGCGGAGTCGGCACAAAAGAGTTGCCCCGGCGCTTTTTCCACATACTCCACGCCATGGCGCTCCACCAGAGATACAAAATGTTCTGGACGGTAACGTTTCAACGCAGAAATGCAAAAATAAGGATTTTCCGAATAAAAATGGCTTGGTGAGGCATCAAGGTTGGTAAAGTTACAACGGCCTCCTCCCGACATGAGGATTTTCTTGCCCGGTTTATTGGCATGGTCAACCACCAGCACGCGCCGCCCTGCATAACCTGCTTGAGCCGCACACATCAACCCGGCAGCACCTGCGCCAATAACGACGACGTCGTAAACCATCCTGGAAGCCCTACATGAAAAGCTGACTATCTTAGCAGCAGAGAGGCTGCTCAGCACTTTACAAGCCAAAAATATATGTACATACAATGTACAACAAATATCTTTTCATTCCGTTATCTTGCCGTTTGCCCTTATCACGGCAGTCGATTTCAGGATAATGCAGGTCACCTCTGTTTACGTTGAGACGCCAATGCTTGTTTACAAACGCCTCTTCTGCTGTCTGCTGCTGGCCACTTTGCCGCCATACGCCATAGCACAAACCCCGCCCCCCGTGATCGGCCACTACGCCACGGCTACCGCCTGGTCCGACCCATTAGAAGCCCTGGGCACCCTGCGTGCCGACGAAAGCGTCACGCTGTCAGCTACCGTGACCGATACCATTGCCGAAATCACCTTCGAAGATGGTGCCCAGGTCGAACAGGGCGAGCTGCTGATACGCCTTGAAGATGCCGAGGAGCAGGCGCTGCTGAGGGCAGCACGGGCGATCACCGATGAGCGCCGTAACGCGGTGGGCAGAACGTCTCAACTTCAGGAACGCAACTTGGCCCCCCGCGCCGAACTGGAAGATACCCAAGCGCGGCTGAGGCAGGCAGAGGCCGATGCCCAGGCGTTAGAGGCACGCCTGGCCAACTACCGGATAGTGGCACCGTTCAGTGGTCGCGTCGGCTTTCGTAATGTCAGCGCTGGCGCACTGGTGACCCCGGGCATGGAGCTGGTGACCCTCGACAAGCTGGATGTCATGAAGCTGGACTTTACCGTACCGGAAGTGTTTCTGGGCCGCCTGTCGGCAGGGCTGGCGCTGAGCGCGACCACCGCCGCCTACCCGGATGATGTCTTCCGCGGTGAAATCGCCAGTATTGGTACCCGTATCGATCCGGTATCTCGCAGTATCAGTGTGCGGGCCGAGCTGGCCAACCCAGAGCTGCGCCTGCGCCCCGGCATGTTGATGGAGGTGGTCGTGCAGCAACGCGTGCGCAATACGCTGGTACTGCCGGAAGCCGCTATCGAGCCGAGCGGCAATCGCCATTTCGTGATGGTCATTCACGAGGAGGAAGGAGAACATCGCCTGGAGCGCCGAGAGGTCGCCTTGGGTGAGCGTCGCAGTGGCGAAGTGGAAGTGCTCGAAGGCGTGGCAGATGGCGAACTGGTGGCAGTACACGGTCTGCAGCTGGCACGAGATGGCCAGCAGGTACGTTTACTGGGCATCACCGATGAAGAGACCAGCATCCGTACCCTGCTGGAGGCTGACCGCTGATGCGCTTATCCGACATCTCCGTACAGCGTCCGGTGCTGGCCATGGTCATCGCCGCGCTGATCGTGGCCTTCGGCCTGCTAGCGCTGAATCGCCTGCCGCTGCAGGAGTACCCTACGGTCGACCCACCGGTCGTCAGCATCGATACACGTTACCCCGGCGCCTCGGCCAGCGTGGTCGAAACCCGCATTACCCAGGTGCTGGAAGACCGTATTGCCGGGGTAGAAGGCATCGAGCTGATCACGTCTCAAAGCGAAGATGGCCGTTCGCGCATTCAGATCGAGTTTGCCATCAGCATGGATATCGACGCGGCCGCCAACGACGTCCGCGACCGCATATCGGGCGCCCTGCGCAACCTTCCCGATGATGCCGACAACCCTGAAGTCACCAAGGCCGACAGCAGCGATGAAATCGTCATCTGGCTGAGTCTCTCAGGGGCGGACTACTCGATCACCGAGCTTACCGACTACGCCAACCGCTTTCTGGTGGACAGCCTGTCGGTGCAGCCGGGGGTAGCCAGGGTGCGCGTGGGCGGCGGGCGTGACTACGCCATGCGTGTCTGGCTGGACCGCAACGCGCTGGCAGCACGGGGCCTCACCGTGGGTGATATCGAGGACGCCCTGCGCGCCGAAAACGTCGAGCTGCCCGCTGGCTCCATCGAGTCCGATGATCGCCAGTTCATCGTACGGCTACCGCGCAATTTCGCCACCGCCGATGACTTTCAGCGGCTGGCGGTTACCCAGGGCAACAACGGGCACCTGATTCGTCTGGCCGATGTGGCCCGAGTGGAAGTGGGCTCGGTAGAAGACCGTTCGGTGTTTCGTGCCAACGGCGTGCCCATGGTGGGGCTAGGCATGATCATGCAGTCCACCGCCAACGTGGTGGAGCTTTCCGAAGCGGTGCAACAGGAGCTGGAGCGCTTGCAAGGCACCCTGCCCGAGGGCATGTCATTGACGCTCAACTACGACGCCTCGGTGTTCGTGTCGGGTGCCATCGACCAGGTGGTCATGACGCTGTTCATCGCCATGGGGCTGGTGGTGATCGTGATTTTCCTGTTCCTGGGCAATCTGCGAACCACCATCGTGCCCGCCGTGACCGTCCCCATCGCCGTGATTGGCGCCTTTACCGCGCTGGCTGTCATGAATTTCTCGATCAACCTGCTGACGCTGCTAGCGCTGGTACTGGCCATTGGCCTGATCGTCGACGACGCCATCGTGGTGCTGGAAAACATCAACCGACGCATGCACGATTACGGTGAGACACCGCTGGTGGCGGCCTTCCGCGGCACTCGTCAAATCGCTTTTGCGGTCATTGCCACGACCCTCGTGCTGGTAGCCGTGTTCGTGCCGCTGAGCATGCTGCAGGGTGACATCGGCCGTCTGTTTTCCGAATTTGCGCTGACCATGGCCGCCGCGGTGGTCGTCTCCACGCTGCTGGCCCTGACCCTGACCCCCATGATGGCTTCCAAGATCCTCAAGCCGGGGATGCACGATAGCCGCATTGGCCAAGGAGTGCAGTGGCTGCTGGACGGCGCTCGAAAGCGTTACCAGCGCGCGCTGGAGGTCGTGCTGGCATTCAGATGGGTGGTGGTGGCCCTGTTTGCCCTGCTGGTGGCAGGCACTGCCTGGCTGGCGTCGGTGCTGCCCAGTGAGTACACCCCTCAAGAAGACCGCGGCAACTTCATCGTGCTGGTCAACGGGCCCGAAGGCGCCACCTTCGATTACATGATGGATTACATGGATGAGATCGAAGCACGCCTGACACCCTTCGTCGATAGCGGCGAGCTGGAGCGCGTGGTGGTGCGGGCACCGCGAGGGTTCGGCAATATCGAAAACTTCAACAGCGGTTTCATCATCGTCAACATGGCCGACTGGGGCAGCCGCCGCAGCGCCTGGGAGATCATGGCGGACGTGAGGCAAACCCTGGGCTCTTTGCCGGGCGTGCAAGCCTTCCCGGTCATGCGCCAGGGGTTTGGTCAACGCACCCAGAAACCGGTCCAGTTCGTGCTAGGGGGCGGCACTTACGAGGAGCTGGCCAGCTGGCGGGATACGCTGGTCAACCATATTCGCGAGCACAACCCGCGCCTGACCGCCGTAGAGAGCAATTACAACGAAACCCAGCCGCAGCTCCGGGTCGACATCAACTACGAACGGGCCGCCGCGCTGGGGGTCACCGTCACGGAAATAGGCCGGACGCTGGAGGTGCTGCTCGGTGGGCGCAACGTGACCCGTTACGTGGATGACGGCGAAGAGTACGATGTGATTCTGGAAGGCGACCGTGGCCGCCAGAATAGCCCGCGAGCGCTGGACAATATCCAGGTACGCTCCGCGCGGTCCGGTGAACTGATTCCGCTCGCCAGCCTGGTGACGCTCTCTGACTTTGCTGGTGCCAGCACGCTCAACCGCTTCGACCGCGTGCGCGCCATTACCATCGAGGCCAACCTGGCCGATGGCTACCCCTTGGGTGAAGCGCTGGCCTACCTGCAAGACACCGCGAACACCATTCTGCCAGAAGAAGTGCAGACCAATCTGGCAGGCCCGTCTCGAGACTTCCAGCAGGCCAGCGGGGCGACGACCTTTCTGCTGGTGCTTGGCGCCGTGGTGGTATTCCTGGTGCTTGCCGCCCAGTTCGAGAGCCTGATTCACCCCTTCGTGATCATGCTGACGGTGCCGCTGGCCATGAGCGGTGCCCTGCTGGCCCTGCTGCTGACCGGCCAGTCATTGAATATCTACAGTCAGGTGGGGCTGGTGCTGCTGATAGGATTGGCGGCCAAGAATGGCATCCTGATCGTCGAGTTCGCCAACCAGCTGCGCGATGAGGGTCAGGCCTTTCGCTCGGCCCTGATCGAAGCGTCGGTGACCCGCCTGCGGCCCATTTTGATGACGGCGGTGACCACCATGGCCGGGGCGATCCCGCTGATCGTTTCCAGTGGCCCTGGCGCAGAGTCTCGCCTGGTGATTGGCACGGTGATCATGGCGGGGGTCGGCGCAGCCACGGTGTTTACGCTGTTCGTGGTGCCGGTGGCCTACGACTTGCTGGCACGCTACTCAGGCTCGCCAGGCGCCGTCAAACGGCAGCTGGAAGAAGAAATTGCCAATGCGCCGGAGGCCGACCACGAACCGCTGGCTACGCCCGAGCGCTAGGCAACCTCTTCTACCGAGTAGACAGACAACAAGGGCGCCAAAAGGCGCCCTTGTTGTTGAAAACCGCTGCTGAAGATCGTTAAAGCAGTGCGTACGGTTACTCGCAGTCGCCGATGCGCTCGCCTTCGATCACGGTGTTCATGGTCAATTCGCCCATGGGTGACTGGGTGAAGATGTCCACGCTGCCTTCGATACGCTCACCCATGAAGCGCATTTCACCATCGATATTGGCTTCGCCACCTTCAGCACGGCACACCATGCTGTACGAAAGGCCATCGGCGTTCATGTCCTGGTGCTGCAGCTCGCAGCCCTCTTCTTCTTCGATGAAGCCAAACTCTGCGCCATCCAGCTCTTCCTGGGTGATGCACTGACGCTCGGTTTCGGTCTGATCGGGAATCTGCATGTCACCGCTGATACTGGTTACGCTGACGAACTCCCATTCGCCAGGCGTCACGTTCGGTGTTTCCGCCAGAGCAACCATCGGGAAGGCCAATAAGGCCGCTACTGCCATGTGACGTTTCATCATCGCTTTTTCTCACTAGGTTAATTGGGTAAACCCGCTCTTATCCTACCTGAATCATCCCGCTTGTGCCCGCCCCGGACAGGGCTGTTACACTGGATATCCTTTTTCTGCCTGACAGGCAACCACCATGCATGACGACGCGCTGGCCCCCCATGACTTCTACTGCCCCTATTGTGACACGCCTCTGACCTTCATGATCGACACGTCACAGGGCAGCCACGACACCTGGGAAGATTGCCATCAATGCTGCGCCCCCATCCGGCTTCAGGTGGTGATCTCACCTTTCACAGGCGAACTCGACGCCGTCATCACCGGCCGTGACGACGACGTCTTGTGAGCCATGGTCAGGCCACGTCATCCTGCTGCATCTGAGCCACCCGCCTGGCCTCGCTGCGGCGCATGAAGTACCACGCCAGCAGCGTCGCCAACGAGACGGTCAGAATGATCAGCGTGGCCAACGCATTGATCTTGGGCGAGACGCCCATGCGCACGGAGGAGAACACCACCATGGGCAGCGTATTGGCTCCCGGGCCCGATACGAAGCTGGCGATCACCAGGTCATCCAGCGACAGCGTGAACGCCAGCAGCCAGCCTGCCGCCAGGGCAGGCGCAATGACCGGCAGCGTCACGCTGAAGAATGTCTTGACCGGCGGCGAGCCAAGGTCCATGGCCGCCTCTTCGATGGAACGATCCAGTTCCCGGAGACGCGCCGACACCACCACCGCCACATAGGCACTGCAGAACGTGGTGTGGGCAATCCATATCGTCGCCATCCCTCGGTCCGCGGGCCAGCCAATCAGTTGCGCCATCTGCACGAACAGCAGCAGCAGGGAAAGCCCGGTGATCACTTCGGGCATGACCAGTGGTGCCGTCACCATGCTGGAGAGCGCCGTCTTGCCCCGAAAGTGCCCGTAGCGAGTCATCACGAAAGCCGCCACCGTGCCCAGGCACACCGCCATGCTGGCAGCGAAAAAGGCGATCTTGAGACTGGTCCATACCGCCGAGAGAATCTGCCGATCCCGAAACAGCTCGCCGTACCAGTGGGTCGAGAAGCCCGCCCACACCGTCACCAGGCGCGATGAGTTGAACGAGTAGAACACCAGCACGAACATCGGCAGATAGAGAAACAGCAGGCCAAGCACCAGCATCACCGTGGTAAAGCTGGGGCGCCGAGAGGACGTCATCATTGCTCGAGCTCCCGTGACTGGTAGCGGTGGAACCATACGATGGGGATCAACAACAGCAACAGCATGACCATCGCCAACGCCGCAGCCACCGGCCAATCACGATTCAGGAAGAACTCTTCCCAAAGCACCTTGCCGATCATCAGGGTGTCAGGCCCTCCCAACAGCTCGGGGATCACGAACTCACCCACCGCAGGAATGAACACCAGCATGGAACCCGCTACGATGCCTCCCATGGAAAGCGGCAAGGTGACTTTCAGGAAGGTATTCACTTTACGCGACCCCAGGTCTGAGGCCGCTTCCAACAGTGACGTATCCAGACGCGTCAGATGGGCATACAGCGGCAGCACCATGAACGGCAGGTAGGCATACACGATACCCACGACGACCGCAAACTGGGTATTCATCATGCGTAGCGGCGAGTCGATGAGGCCGATGCTCAGCAGCAGATTGTTAATCAGGCCATTGTTGCTGAGTATGCCCATCCACGCATACACGCGGATCAGAAACGACGTCCAGGAGGGCAGCATCACCAGCAGCAGCAGAATCAACTGCCAGCGCCCCGGGGCACGGGCCATGGCATAGGCCATGGGATAACCGAGCAGCAAGCACACCACCGTGGCGGTAAATGCCGTCTTGATGGAGCCCCAGTAAGCCGCGACATACAGCGAGTCGGTCAGCAGAAACAGATAGTTGCCGACATTCAGAAAGATACTCAAGGTTTGATCGGCATACTCGACCAGCGGCCCGTAGGGAGGAATGGCAATCGCCCCTTCGGCAAGGCTGATCTTGAGCACCAACGCAAAGGGCAGCAAAAAGAACAGCGTGAGCCACACCAGCGGGAATGCGATTACCGCACGCCGCCCCAGCTGCAGACGCTTGATCATGCCGGTAAAGCCAGATGGCATCATGGTAGGCAATCTCCTTCAAGAGACCGAATCATCAGCGATTCAGCACGATAGCGCTGTGATCTTCCCAATAAACGTACACGCTATCCTCCCAGGTGGGACGATCACCGCGCCGCTCCGTGTTGGCCATGCTCACCTTGATCAACTTGCCCGAGGCCGTACGCACGTAATACAGCGAATACCCCCCCAGATAGGCAATGTCGTCCACCTTGCCGGCCTCCCAGTTGTACTCACCGACAGGCTGTTCGCGGGTCAGCCAGATTTTCTCGGGCCGCAGGGCTGCCCATACTCGACGGTCCACCGCCTGGGTGGTGATCCCGTGGTCGAGATAGATCGGCCGTGAAAGCGCAGGGCTGGCGATGCGGCAATGATCCGCCGCGTCTTCGATGATCTCCCCTTCGAACAGGTTCACGGTACCGACGAATTCAGCCACCATTCGGCTAGCAGGGCTTTCGTAGATATCGACCGGAGAGCCCACCTGCTCGATCCAACCATCGGCCATGATCGCCACGCGATCCGCCATGGTCATGGCCTCTTCCTGATCGTGAGTCACCATGATGCAGGTAACGCCTACCTGTTCGATGATCTCGACCACTTCCAGCTGCATTTCCGTGCGCAGCTTCTTGTCGAGGGCGCCCATGGGCTCGTCCAGCAGCAAGAGCCTGGGCCGTTTGGCCAGCGAACGCGCCAACGCCACCCGCTGGCGCTGGCCGCCAGAAAGCTGATGCGGCTTGCGCTTGGCAAAGCGTTCCATATGCACCAGTTTCAGCATCTGGGCCACTCGCGCCTCGATTTCCGCCTTGGGCAGCTTGTCCTGTTTCAACCCGAAGGCGATGTTCTGCGCCACCGTCATATGCGGAAATAGCGCATAGGATTGAAACATCATGTTGATCGGGCGCTTGTGCGGCGGCATGTCGGTAATGTTTTCGCCACTCAACAGGATGCGACCTTCGCTCGGCGTCTCGAAGCCCGCCAGCATGCGCAGCAGGGTCGACTTGCCAGACCCCGAGCCCCCCAACAGGGCGAAGATTTCGCCGCGTTTGACCTGCAAATTCACGTCATCCACCGCCAGCGCGTCATCGAAGCGCTTGCTCAGGCGTTTGACTTCCAACACGATATCCTCGGCAAAACGGGGTGCCTTTCCCTGTGGTCTCATCGACGGGGGAAGGGCAGATGACGAGGATGAAGTGTCGTTCGACAGGGGCGTAGTGACCATTCGCCACTCCCATCAAAAGGCCCGAGAAGTCGGGCGATAAAAGACGAACAGCGAGCCGGGCAACTGCCCGGCTCGCTGTCAGGCAGGGGTCAGCTTAGCGACCAGACTTGACGCGGTTCCAGATACGGGTGCGCGCGCGCAGCACGTCCTGCGGCTTTTCCGCCTGAACGTACAGGTTCTGCATGACGTCTGCATCCGGATAAACCGCGGGATCATTCAGCAGCTCCTCGGAAAGGAACTCGTTAGCGGCCAGGTTGGGGTTGGCGTAGCTGACGTACTCGCTGATCTCGGCGGCAATTTCCGGGTCGAGAATAAAATTGATGAACGCATGAGCGTTCTCGGGGTTAGGCGCATCGGCAGGCACGGCCATCATGTCGAACCACAGCGCAGCGCCTTCCTTCGGGATGCTGTAAGCGATGGTGAAGTCGCGACCCGCTTCTTCAGCTCGGTCTGCTGCCTGGAACACGTCTCCCGAGTAGCCTGCGGCGACACAGATTTCGCCATTGGCCAGGTCAGAAATATAGCGCGAGGAGTGGAAGTAAGTGACATGGTTGCGTACGGCCGCGATCACTTGCCCGGCGGTTTCGATGTCCTCCAGGTTTTCACTCAGCGGGTCGCCGCCCGAGTAGGCAATGGCCGGCGAGAGCATTTCGTCCGCCGAGTCCATCATGGAGATACCGCAACCGGCCGCATGCAGAGCCGCGGTAATTTCAGGGTCGAAGAGCAGTGCCCAGCTATCCACCGGGGCATCGTCACCGAGAATCTCCTTCACTCGCTCGACATTGTAGCCAATGCCATTGGTGCCCCACATGTAGGGGATGGAGTACTGGCTGCCCTCATCGATGGCCTCCAGGTTGGCCATCAACTCCGGATTGAGGTTTTCGAAATTGGGCAGCTGCTCGTGGTCGAGGGGCTGGAACACCCCCGCTCTGGCTTGACGGGTAAAGTAGTAGTTGGAGGGCACGACCACATCGTAGCCCGAGCGGCCAGACAGCAGCGCCGCATCGAGGATCTCGTTACTGTCGTAGACATCGTAGGTCACGGAGATACCGGTGCGCTCGGTGAATTTCGCCAGCGTTTCCGGCGCAATGTAGTCGGACCAGTTGTATACCCGCACTTCATTGGCGTGGGCAGCGGTGGCCGCTACGGCAAAAGCGATTGCCGTAACGGCCACTGAACGTTTTGGGATATTCCCCATCTAGCTACTCCTTATCTCGAAAGTCCACTTGTCTTGAAAGTGCCCGTCGAACAGGCGCACCGAGCTTGGCAACGGTTAGCGCTGACGCCGATACCTCTTTGACTCATTTGCCGCTGCTGAGAAACAGCTTAGGCCATTCTGCTGACCGTGCGAATTTTGCGGTGCAGCGACGTCCATCGCAAGTCCAAGTGAAAAATTCTTGCATTACCCTGTTGGTGACCCCACATCCAAGGGCGCAGGCAAACTATAGACCTTGGCTATTGGCAACATCATTTTTTCCAATTTTAGCTATTAGTCGTAGTTCGCTAATATGGCCAGCAACTTTTCCAACCACCATTCACTCACTGCGGAGATGTTTTCAATGTCTTTGATCAATACCGAAGTAAAACCGTTTAAAGCGACTGCTTACCTGAACGGCGAGTTCGTTGACGTTACTGAAGCGGATCTGAAAGGTCAGTGGTCAGTGTTCTTCTTCTACCCCGCTGACTTCACCTTCGTATGCCCCACGGAGCTTGGTGATCTGGCCGACAACTACGAAGAGTTCAAGAAGCTGGGCGTCGAGATCTACAGCGTCTCCACCGACACCCACTTCACCCACAAGGCGTGGCACGACAGCTCCGAGACCATTGGTAAGCTGCAGTACCCGATGATTGCCGATCCGACTCTGCAAATTTCACGCAACTTCGAAGTACTGATCGAAGAAGCTGGCCTGGCCGAGCGCGGTACTTTCGTTGTCGACCCCGACGGCAAGATCCAGATCGTCGAAATCAACGCGGGCAACATCGGCCGTAACGCCGAAGAGCTGCTGCGCAAGGTCAAGGCTGCCCAGTACGTTCGCGCCAACCCGAACGAAGTGTGCCCGGCCAAATGGAAAGAAGGCGAAGAGACTCTGGCCCCGTCTCTGGACCTCGTAGGCAAGATCTAAACGCCTACCGCTGCCGACCCGGCGCGTGTCGGTCGGCAGCATCACACCCGGGCATGTCCCGGGTGTCTTTTTTTCAGCACCCTGTTAATGCATCCCTGTTTTCCCACACGCTTGCTCCTTATCGCATACCCAAGGCTGGCGTGCCTGGTCGAGAACGTTCTACTGCTGACTACGAGGAACCACTGTCATGCTGGACGCCAATTTAAAGAATCAATTGAAAGCGTATCTGGAAAAAGTGACTCAGCCCTTCGAGATCGTTGCGTCCCTCGATGACGGTGCCAAGTCACGCGAGCTGCTGGGCCTGCTGGAAGACATCAGCAGCCTGAGCACTCAGATCACCCTCAAAACCGACGGCCAGGATGCGCGCAAGCCCTCCTTTGCCCTAAACCGTGCCGGAGAAGAGACAGGCGTCGTGTTTGCGGGCATTCCCATGGGCCACGAATTCACGTCGCTGGTACTGGCGTTGCTGCAGGTCGGCGGACATCCGCCCAAAACGTCGCAAGAGCAGCTCGATCAAATCAAGGCGCTGGACGGCGAGATGTTGTTCGAGACCTACTACTCGCTCTCCTGTCAGAACTGCCCGGACGTCGTCCAGGCACTGAACCTGATGGCCATCTTCAACCCCAAGGTGCGCCACGTCGCCATCGACGGCGCCCTGTTTCAGGAGGAAGTCGAGGCCCGCGAAATCATGTCGGTGCCCAGCATCTACCTCAACGGCAAGCCCTTCGACCAGGGTCGCATGACGCTGGAGCAGATCCTGGCCAAGGTGGATACCGGCGCAGCCGAGCGTGAAGCCAAGAAACTGAGTGACAAGGCAGCCTTCGACACGCTGGTCATCGGCGGCGGCCCGGCGGGCGCGTCAGCGGCCATCTACTCTGCGCGCAAGGGCATCAATACTGGCGTTGCCGCCGAGCGCTTCGGTGGTCAGGTGGCCGACACCATGGGGATCGAGAACTTCATCTCCGTGACCCATACCGAAGGTCCCAAGCTGGTCAGCGCCCTGGAAGAGCACGTCAAGCAGTACGAAGTGGACGTCATGAACCTGCAGCGTGCCACCGCCTTCAAAGCAGCAGAAACCGAAGGTGGCCTGCACGAAGTGACCTTCGAATCCGGCGCCAAGCTGAAAAGCAAGACCCTGGTACTGGCCACAGGCGCCCGCTGGCGGGAAATGAACGTGCCCGGCGAGCAGCAGTATCGCAACAAGGGCGTGGCCTACTGCCCTCACTGCGATGGCCCGCTGTTCAAGGGCAAGCGTGTCGCGGTCATTGGTGGCGGTAATTCAGGCGTCGAAGCAGCCATCGACCTGGCAGGCATCGTCGGCCATGTGACCCTGGTGGAGTTCATGGGTGAAATGCGCGCCGACGCCGTGCTGCAGAAGAAGCTCAAGAGCCTGCCCAACGTGGATATCGTGCTGAACGCGCAAACCACCGAAGTGACCGGTGATGGCAGCCGCGTCAACGGCCTGACCTACAAGGATCGCCAGACCGACGAAGTCAAGAACATCGCTCTGGAAGGCATCTTCGTACAGATCGGCCTGGTGCCCAATACCGAGTGGCTGAAGGGCTCCCCCATCGAGATGTCACCGCGTGGCGAAATCATCGTCGACGCCCACGGCATGACCTCGGTGCCCGGCGTGTTTGCCGCAGGCGATGTCACCACCGTACCCTACAAGCAGATCATCATTGCCATGGGTGAAGGCGCCAAAGCGTCACTGGGCGCCTTCGACTACCTGATCCGCAACTGATTCATCCGCATAAAAAAGCAAAAGACCGTGCCCAGGCCCGCCTATTCAGGCGGGCTTTCGCGTTCAGTTATTCCGCACACCGGGCACGCCGGGTCACGCGGCACCTGGAAATGACGCCACTGCCCGCTGAGCCCGTCGAAGGCCGAGAGCCCCTGGTGTGCCTTCCCTGCGCCGCTCAGTAGCTTGAAGGCTTCGACCGCTTGAAAGCAGCCAATCAAGCCTACCAAAGGGGCCATGACGCCGCTCTCGGCACAGCTGAGGGCTTCGTCATCGCCAGCTTCCGGGGGATAGAGGCAGGCGTAGCAGGGGCTGTCTGGCTGACGCGGGTCGAATACCGCCAGCTGGCCGGAAAAGCGAATAGCCGCCCCCGAGACCAGCGGCACACCGGCTCGCTGTGTCGCGGCATTGATGGCATAGCGGCTGCTAAACCGGTCGGTACAGTCCAGCACCACCTGGGCCGAGGCCACCAACTCTGCCAACAGCTCGCCTTCGGCGTGACGCTCGATGGCCACCACCTGGCATTCAGGGTTCAGTGCTTCAAGGCGCTGCTGCGCCGAACGCGCCTTGTTGAGCCCCAGGCTGGCCTGCTGGTGGGCTATCTGGCGCTGCAGGTTGGAAAGCTCTACATGGTCGGCGTCTACCAGAGTAATCCGCCCCACTCCCGCCGCAGCGAGATACAGCGCGGCTGGCGAGCCCAGCCCGCCAGCCCCGATAATCAAGGCGTGAGCGCTACGCAGTCGCTCCTGACCCTCGATATCCACTTCGGGCAGCATGATTTGGCGGCTGTAACGCAGCAGCGCCTGATCGTCCATCATTGGCTTACTTATCCTCGAATTCCTCGAAATCAGGAATGTGGAGATTGAAGCTCTCTTTTACCTCTTCCATCACCACATAGCTCTTGGACTCTTTCACCCCTGGCAGCGTCAATACCACATCCCCCAGCAGCTGGCGGTAAGCGGCCATTTCCGGAATACGGCATTTCAGGATGTAGTCGAACTGCCCGGATACCAGGTGGCACTCCTGAATTTGCGGCAGTTTTTCCACGGCGCGCCGAAACTCATCGAAAACCGCCGGCGACTGGGTCTCCAGGCTGATCTCGACGAACACCAACAGGTTCGCCTTCAGGGCGCGAGGGTCCAGGATGGCCTGGTAGCCGCGAATGATACCAGCACGCTCCAGGCGCTTGACCCGCTCCAGACAAGGGGTTGTGGATAACCCAACTTCTGCGGCGAGATCCACGTAGGAGATACGCGCATTTTCCTGCAAACAGCGAAGGATCTTGAGGTCGATACGGTCCAGCGTTCTATTTTTTGGTTTCATGGCAGGATCCAATACAAATGAATCAGGCAGTTATTCGAGGTGCCCTAGGGTAACCCGTTCATGGCCACCCATGTCTTGCACGCTTTCAACGCTTTGATAGCCCGCCGCCAACAGTGCCTCACGCACACTGGCCGCCTGTTGGTAGCCATGCTCCATCGCCAGGTAGCCACCAGGTGCCAGGTGGGCCCTGGCGGCCTCGATCACGTGGAGCAGGTCGGCCATGCCGTTGGCATCGGCGACCAGCGCCGAGTGGGGCTCGAAGCGCACATCGCCCTGGCTCAAATGCGGATCATCGGCCGCAATGTAAGGGGGATTACTGACGATGATATCGAAAGGCGGCTCCTCAGCCGGAGGCAGAAATGCGCTGAGCCAGTCACTCAACACAAACCGGGCATTGGCAATGCCTAGCGCGGCGGCATTGCGCTCGGCCAGCGCCACGGCACCCGGGCGAATGTCCGCACCGATGACCTGCCAGCCCGGCTTTTCACTGGCCAGCGCCAGCGCAATGGCGCCGGTGCCGGTTCCCAGGTCCAGCAGCCTGCCCTCCGGGGCAGCGGCGCGAGAAAGCGCCACCTCCACCAGGGTTTCCGTGTCGGGCCTGGGGATCAGCGTATCGGGCGACGTCGCCAGCCGCAGCCCCCAGAATTCCCGCTCACCGGTGAGGTACGCCACCGGCTGCCCCTGGGCACGGGCGGCCACCAGCGCCTCGAAGCGAGCTCGCTCCCAGGTGGGGCATTCGCGGTCGCCCCAGGTATAGAGCCACGTTCGGCTGCACTGGGCAGCACAGCCCAGCAATACTTCAGCATCCAGCCGCGGCGTGGGCGAGCCTGCCTGCGTCAACCGCTGGGCCGCCTGTGACAGCAAGGCGTCGAAGGTCATCAGCCGTCCTGCAAGGCCGAGAGCTGCTCTGCCTGATACTCATGGATCAGCGGTTCGATCACGTCATCGAGCTGCTCGCCGCTGACCACTTCGGTCAGCTTATAGAGCGTCAGGTTGATGCGGTGGTCGGTGATGCGACCTTGAGGAAAGTTATAGGTCCGAATCCGCTCACTGCGGTCTCCCGAGCCGACCAGCGAACGGCGTGCATCGGCCTGCTCCTGGCGCTGGGAATCCACGGCATTGCGCTTGAGCTTGGCCGCCAGCAAGGACATCGCCTTGGCACGGTTCTTGTGCTGGCTGCGCTCTTCCTGGCACTCCACCACCACGCCGGTGGGCAAGTGGGTGATGCGAATCGCCGAGTCGGTGGTGTTGACGTGCTGGCCACCGGCACCGCTGGAGCGGTAGGTGTCCACCCGCAGGTCGGCGGGATTGATGTCCACATCGCCCACTTCATCCACCTCGGGCATGACCGCCACGGTACAGGCAGAGGTATGGATACGCCCCTGAGACTCCGTCGCGGGCACGCGCTGTACGCGATGGGCGCCCGACTCGAACTTGAGCCGTGCGTAGACGCCGTCGCCCTTGACCCGGGAGATCACCTCTTTATAACCGCCCTGCTCGCCGTGGCTGGCACTGACGATTTCTACCCGCCAGCCACGCTTTTCAGCATAGCGGGAGTACATGCGGAACAGATCACCGGCAAAAATCGCCGCTTCATCGCCACCGGTGCCCGCCCGTACTTCCAGAAACACGCCACGGCCATCGTCGGGATCCTTGGGGATCAGCAGGCGCTTCAGCTCGACGTCCAACTCTGCCAGCTGTTCACGACCATCGCTGATTTCCATTTCCGCCAGCTCGCGCATCTCCGGGTCACTGTCGCGGCTCAGCTGTTCGGCCTCGGCGATGCTGTCTTCGACCCCACGGTAACGTTGCCAGGCGGCCACCAGTTCTTCCAGCTCAGCGTATTCCCGCGAATAGTCACGGAAGCGCTGCTGATTGTTGATCACCTCGGGATCGGACAGCAGCATGGCCAGCTCCTCGAAACGGTCGGAGAAGCTATCCAGGCGTTGGCGCAAAGTCTCTTTCATGCGGGTGTATCATCCTTCTGGCGTTTTACCGGAGGCGCAGCCTGCTCGAAGGCAGGTTTGGGCGGCAGTAACAGGCGCGGCGCGGCGTTGAGCAATTCATGGTTTTCCTGCGAAGCAGCGTCACGAATGGCAAGCGTGGGTTGATGCATGAAGCGGTTGGCCAGCTGGTGAGCCATCCGCTCGATGACCCTGGCCGGGTCTTCACCCTTGGCCAGGCGTTCCAGCGCCTGCTCCCGCGCCTGGTCGCGCAGCGCTTCGCCATGACGACGATAATCTCGAATCACCTCGCCGCCATTGCGAATGCGGCGCTCATGCTGCCAGCTGCCGACGCCGTGTTCAATCAGCGACTCGGCCTGGTCGGCAGCCACCTGACGATGGCGACGGTTCTCTTCGATGACCTCTTCCAGATCATCCACGGTATACAGAAACACATCGGCCAGCTCACCCACCTGCGGCTCGATATCCCGAGGCACCGCAATATCGACCATGAAGACAGGCCGATGGCGGCGCTTTTTCAGGGCACGCTCGACCATCCCCTTGCCCAGAATCGGCAGCGGGGAAGCCGTGGACGAGATCACGATATCGGCATGCTCCAGCGCATCCGGAATCTCGGGCAGGGTGATAGCCGTCCCGCCCAGCGCCGCAGACACCTGTTCGGCACGCTCCCGGGTACGGTTGGCCACGGTGAGCTGACGCACGCCCGCCTCATGCAGATGGCGCGCCACCAGCTCGATGGTTTCTCCGGCACCGATCAACAGCGCCCGTGCGCGACTGAAGTCATCGAAGATACGGCTGGCCATGCTGACCGCCGCATAAGCCACCGAGACAGGGTTCTTGCCAATGCCGGTTTCAGTGCGCACCTGTTTGGCCACGGCAAAGGTATGTTGAAACAGCCGTTCCAGCTCGCCGCCCAGCCCTCTGGCCTGGCGCGCCTGCTGATACGCGTCTTTCAACTGCCCCAGAATCTGCGGCTCGCCCAGCACCATGGAGTCGAGCCCCACCGCTACGCGCATCAGGTGGCGAGCTGCTTCGTTGTCATGATAGTGGTACGCACAGCGTGCCAAATCATCGACCCGCAGATTGTGAAAGCGTCCCAGCCAGTCCAGCACGGTTTGCTCGCCTGCGGCATCGGTCACGCAGTAGAGCTCGGTACGGTTGCAGGTCGAGAGCACCGCGGCTTCGTGGATATGTGGCAGGCCACGCAGCTCGGCCAACGCGCTTTCCAGCTGCGTTGGCGTAAAGGCCACCTGCTCACGCACGGCCACGCTGGCAGTACGATGATTAATTCCCAGGGCAAGAAGCGTCATGCGGTCTGCGTCTTCGCTAGTGGATCGGTCGTCACGTCACTGTTCGTCGTTATCGCTTGGAGCGGGGCAATCAGGCAGCTTTACGAGTGAATTGTGCTGACCCGGCTCACTTTCAAGGTGGAACATTCTATCACAACACGGCATGTTCTGGCGCACACCACTTTGCCGCAGGCAGCCAAGCCGCTATGCTGAACACTCGGCCACCTGATCGAGATACGCATGCCCCACCGCGCAACACTTCCGGGTTTGTCCCGAGCACTATCGGGCCTTCCTCTATTACCGCTGGCCGCGACGCTGCTGCTGAGCGGCTGCCAGCTGTCCTCCACGCTTCCAGATCGTGGGTTCATGAGTTCTAGCCGCGACCCCATGCTGACGGCCCCGCCGGTCACACGCGGCCTGGATGCGGCAGGGCTCAGCACGCTGCTGGCTGCCGAGCTGGCTGGCCAGCGCGGTGACTACCGTTATGCAAGCCGTGGCTACCTGGATGCCGCCCAGCGCTACAACGCGCCGGGGCTGGCCGAGCGCGCCACCTTTGCAGCACGCTTTGGCAACGACGCCGCCTTGATGGAAGCTTCGGCGCTGCGCTGGCGCGAGCTGTCGCCCACCGCGGAAACGCCCAACCGGCTGCTAGCCGCCCTGTCCCTTCAGCGCGGCGACTGGCTGGATAGCCTGGAGCAGCGGCTGGCCATTGCCGAATCGGGCGGCTACGGCGACATATCGAGTTTCGCCGAGCTTGCGGTGGCGGAAGAAGCGCCACTCAATGTCCTGGTACAGCCGTTACGCACCTATCTGGCGCAACCGGCTGCTGCCGAGCGCGACTCCTACAGCGATGTGCTGCTGGGCACCGCGCTCATCGAAGCCGCCCTGGGCGAGACACAAACCGCTCGGCAGCACCTCGACCTGGTCGAGCAGCGCGAGCCCGAGTCCGCAGCACTGTGGCTGACCAAGGCACGCCTGGCGCTGGAAAGCGGCGACCACCGCGCAGCTCAGCGGGCGGCCCAGCAAGGGCTGAGCCTGTCACCCGATGACGTGCGCTTCATTCTCATGCTGGCCCAGGCCGAAATCCGCCTCAACAACATTACCGCCGCCGAAACCCAGACCAACGCCCTGCTGGAAACCCACGGAGGCAATCAGGAACTGCGCATCGCCCTGGCTCAGCTCTATCTCGAAGAGGGCCACAGTGAGCCCGCCTATCGGCTGCTGCAGCCTCTGATCGGCCAGGACAGAATTCCCAATATTGCCTACTTTCTGCTGGGCGCCATTGCACAATCTCAGGGCGATATCGACAACGCCCTGCTCTATTACCGCCAGGTGCGCGATGGCAACGAGTTTCTGCCCGCACGCGCAACCGCCGCTCGTATGCTGATCGACGACGACCGCCTGCTGGACGCGCGCGCCTTCCTGCGCATCGAGCGCATGCGCCACGACACCTATTTTGGCGATCTGGTGCTGCTCGAAGTGCAGCTGCTGGACGATCTCGGCATGGAGCAAGAGGCTGGCGCCCTGCTGGACCGGGAAATCACCCGCACGCCCGACGACACGCGCCTGCTGTACCTGCGCGCCATGCGCGGCTGGGAAATGGGCGATCTGGCCGCCATGGAGCGCGACCTG
Source organism: Halomonas sp. 141 (assembly GCF_002810305.1). NCBI lineage: Bacteria > Pseudomonadati > Pseudomonadota > Gammaproteobacteria > Oceanospirillales > Halomonadaceae > Halomonas > Halomonas sp. 141. The sequence continues at coordinate 10,468 of NZ_PINZ01000033.1, read as the reverse complement.
CAACAGATCCTGCGCACCGAGCCCAACAACCCCGACGCCTTGAACGCGCTGGGCTATACCCTGGCCGATTTGAACATCACCGAGCGCCTGGAAGAAGCCCGCGACCTGATTGAGCGCGCCTATGAAGCCGACCCTGACAACCCGGCCATCATGGATAGCCTGGGCTGGGTATACTTCCGGCTGGGCAAACTGGATGACGCCCTGGCGTGGCTGGAAAGCGCCTATTCGCGGCTACCCGATCAGGAAGTGGCCGCCCATTTAGCCGAAGTGCTGCATGCCCTGGGGCGCAGCGACGAAGCGCGCCAAACCATCGCCCGAGCCCTGCGGCGTGCCGACCACCACCCCCAAATAGACGAACTGCTGGAACGGCACCCTGAACTAACGCCTGCCAGCACGCCCTAATAGTGCACTCATCTGGATCCAGACCCTACTGACATGGAGCTTCTAATGTTGACTACGTCACTCCCCTCTGCCCGTCCGACACGCCGCCGCTTGTCTGGTGTACTGCCCACTACTCGCCTATGGGTGGCAGCCCTCGCCCTCTTGACCCTGGCAGGCTGCGCCAGCCAGGCGCCGGTCGATGAAAGCGGGCGCCAGGCAGGCCAGTGGGAGCGCCAGCAGGCGCAGGTCGAAGACTTCGACAGCTGGACGCTGGTGGGCAAAGCGGGCTTGCGCACCCCACAGGAAAACACCAGCGCCAACCTCGACTGGAACCAGACCCCGTTCTACTTCCGCATGCTGATCAGCGGTCCCTTTGGCGGCGGACGCAGCGTGCTGGAAGGACGTGAAGGACGCTTTTCGCTGAGCACCAGTGACGGCCGCTTCGAAGCCGAGACACCGGAAGCCCTGATGGAAGAGCAGCTGGGCTGGTCGCTGCCGGTGCGCGCCATGCCCGACTGGGTGCGCGGCCTCCCCGGTGACCACGCCAGCTATCAGTTGGAAACTGATGAACTGGGCTTCCCGCGTTTCCTGCAGCAGGATGGCTGGGAAATCGACTACCGTGACTGGGAGCGGGTAGAAGAGATGTGGCTGCCCCGCCGTCTGGTCATGAACTACGGCGATGTACGCATTACCCTGGTGGTCAACCAGTGGCAGGCATCCAGCCGTTCGGGCGAATAAGCGCAGACTCACTGCCCTGCACCTTCATTTTAGAGAACCGGCATGCCCGCAACACCACATCCATTGACTCTACCGGCCCCGGCCAAGCTGAATCGTATGCTGCATATCGTGGGCCGTCGTCCAGACGGCTACCACGAGCTGCAAACGCTGTTTCAGCTGCTCGACCTGTGCGACACGCTGACCTTTACCCTACGTCAGGACCGCCGCATTGAGCTGACCACCCCACTGGCAGGCGTTACCCACGATGACAATCTGATCGTCCGTGCCGCGCGCCTGCTCCAGCAGGAAAGCGGCCACCATATGGGCGTATCGATCACCATCGATAAGCGCCTACCCATGGGCGGCGGCCTGGGGGGTGGCAGCTCCAATGCCGCCACCGTGCTGGTGGGTCTCAATCAGCTGTGGCAGCTGGGTCTGGATCGCCAGACCCTGGCCACGCTGGGCCTGACGCTGGGCGCCGACGTCCCGGTGTTCGTGCATGGCCATAGCGCCTGGGCAGAAGGCGTTGGCGAACGGCTCACTCCGGTCACGCTGGACACCCCCTGGTTTGTGGTGATCCACCCCGGTGTGAGCGTCTCGACACCGGCCATCTTCCAGGATGCGGAATTGACACGCGACAGCCTCCCCATTACTATGGCGCGCGCACTGCAGGGGGGAGCGGCCGAATGGCGCAACGACTGCGAGGCAACGGTCAGGAAAGGCTATCCGCTCATTGCGGAAGCGCTTGACTGGCTCGCACAGTATGCACCGTGCCGATTGACCGGTACGGGCGCTTGTCTGTTTGCCGCCTTCGATACACAAGAGGCAGCACAGGCAGTGGCCAAGCAAGCCAACCAGCGCTGGAAAGCCTGGGTGGCCAAAGGGCTCAACACCTCTCCCCTACAAGATGCTCTGGGCTGCTGAAAGCGCCCGGTCGTCGCATCAGGCTGTTTGCTGGGGTATCGCCAAGTGGTAAGGCACCGGTTTTTGGTATCGGCATTCCCAGGTTCGAATCCTGGTACCCCAGCCAATCCTGATGTTGATCTGCGTTTTCTCCCCTGATTCCCAACACTGCAAAGGTGGCTGCGCGTGTCAAAATTGATGGTCTTCACCGGGAATGCCAATCCCGAACTCGCTCAAAAGATTGCCGAGAGCTTGGACAGCCGCATGGGTAATGCCACGGTGGGTCAATTCAGCGACGGCGAAATCGCGGTCGAGATCAATGAGAACGTGCGTGGCAAGGATGTCTTTATCCTGCAATCCACCTGCGCGCCGACGAACGACAACCTGATGGAGCTCATCCTGATGGTCGACGCCCTGCGTCGTGCCTCGGCGACCCGCATCACGGCCGTCGTTCCCTACTTCGGCTATGCCCGTCAGGATCGTCGTGTACGCTCCGCCCGCGTCCCCATCTCGGCCAAGGTAGTCGCCGACATGATGGTAAAAGCAGGCGTCGACCGCGTCATGACCATGGACCTGCACGCCGACCAGATTCAAGGCTTCTTCGATGTGCCAGTAGATAACGTCTACGGCTCTCCGATCCTGCTCGACGACATCGAGCGCCAGAACTACGACGACCTGGTGGTGGTATCCCCCGATGTCGGCGGCGTAGTACGTGCTCGCGCCATCGCCAAGCAGTTGAATGCCGACCTGGCCATCATCGACAAGCGTCGCCCCCAGGCCAACCAGGCGCAGGTCATGCACATCATCGGTGAAATCGAAGGCCGCACCTGCGTAGTCGTCGATGACATGATCGATACCGCAGGCACCTTGTGCAAAGCGGGCGAAGCCTTGAAAGATCATGGCGCGGCGCGGGTCGTCGCCTATGCCACCCACCCGATCCTGTCGGGCCCGGCGGTAGACAACATTACCAACTCCGTACTGGATGAAGTCGTGGTGACCGACACCATTCCGCTGGCCGACCATGCGCGTCGCAGCGGAAAGATTCGCCAGTTGAGCGTTGCTGGCCTGATTGCGGAAGCCATTCGCCGCGTCAGCAACGAAGAATCCGTCAGCGCGATGTTCCACTGATCGCCTGATGTGACAAGCCCCCATCTGGGGCCATGGGAACGTCGTCGCCTGGTCGCGGGCGGCGGCGTTTCCTTACTTAAACCAAGAGGCAATTAACATGTCTGATTTTATCCTGAAAGCCAGCGTTCGTAACGACCTGGGGAAAGGTGCGAGCCGCCGCCTGCGTCGTGCGAACCAATTCGTACCGGCCGTTGTGTACGGCGGTGAGAAAGGCGCGCAATCCATCTCTGTCGAAAAGACCGCTTTCTACAAGGCGATCGAAGACGAGTCGTTCTTCTCTTCCGTCATCAAGCTGGTCGTCGACGGCAGCGAAGAGCAGGTCGTTGTTCGTGATCTGCAGCGCCACCCCTTCAAGCCGCTGCTGACCCACGCCGACTTCATGCGCGTCGACGCGACTCACGCCATCACCATGAACGTGCCGCTGCACGTGGTGAACGAAGAGAAGTGTGTGGGCATCAAGGACCAGGGCGGTGAACTGCACGTGCTGGCCAACGAAGTTGCCATCAGCTGCTTGCCGAAAGATCTTCCTGACTTCCTGGAAGTGGACATCAGCAAGGTCGAGCTGGGCACTACCCTGCACCTGTCTGACCTGACCTTCCCGGCGGGCGTCACTTCCGTTGACCTGTCCCACGGTGAAGAGCACGACAACGCCGTACTGAGCATCACGGCTGTCAAAGTACGTGTTGAAGAAGAAGGCGAAGGCGACGCAGAAGAAAGCGCCGAGTAAGCCGCCAAGTAAGCCAGGCGCAGCGGTATTGCGCCCCGAGCCATGCCCGCATGGCTCGGAAATGATAAAATCAAGCGCCTCGGCGCTTGATTTTTTTTTGCGACTCGAGACACGCTGCCATTTTCATCCTACTGGAGCTGAGCACATGAGCCAGGTAACGGCCATTATCGGGCTGGGAAACCCCGGCGCTGACTATGATGCAACCCGCCACAACGCCGGTTTTTGGCTGGTCGAGGCCCTTGCCCGCAGCGCCCACAGTGAACTGCGCCCGGAAAAGAAGTTTCTGGGGCTTTATGCCAAGGTACGCCTGGGCGAGCACGAACTGCACCTGCTGAACCCCTCGACCTTCATGAACCGCAGCGGCGCTGCGGTGGCTGCGCTGACCCAGTTCTTCAAGCTCACTCCAGAGAACCTGCTGGTCGCCCATGACGAGCTGGACCTGCCCCCCGGCCAGGCACGCTACAAGACCGGTGGCGGGCACGGCGGCCACAACGGCCTGCGCGACATCATCAGCGCGCTGGGCAACCAGAAGCAGTTCCACCGCCTGCGCATCGGCATCGGCCACCCGGGGGAAGCACGCCAGGTGGTCAATTACGTGCTGGGCCGCCCTGGCAAAGCCGAACAGGAAGCCATCGCGCACGCCCTGGAGGAGAGTCTGGCCACCCTGCCGCTGGCACTTTCCGGCGATTGGGCTAAAGCCATGAACCGCCTTCATAGCGTAAAATAGCAGCACGTTTGATCAGTCGTGTGATCGCACACGTTTATTCACTGTTGGCCAGCGCCTCACGAAATAGCGCTGGCCTAGCGGCCAGGAAGTAATGTATGGGCTTTAACTGCGGTATTGTCGGCCTACCCAACGTAGGCAAATCCACCCTGTTCAATGCACTGACGAAGTCAGGTATCGATGCCGAGAACTTCCCGTTCTGTACCATCGAACCCAACGTCGGCATCGTTCCCATGCCAGACCCACGCCTGGATAAGCTGGCAGCCATCGTCAAGCCCGAAAAAGTCCTGCCGACCACCATGGAATTCGTGGATATCGCCGGCCTGGTGGCAGGTGCGTCCAAGGGCGAAGGGCTCGGCAACAAGTTTCTCGCCAACATTCGTGAAACCCAGGCCATTGCCCACGTGGTGCGCTGCTTCGACAACGACAACGTGATCCACGTGGCCAACCAGGTAGACCCCCGCGCCGACATCGAGACCATCAACCTGGAACTCGCTCTGGCCGATCTGGATACGGTGGAAAAAGCCAGCCAGCGCCTGGTGCGCGTGGTCAAGGGTGGCGACAAGGACGCCATGGCCACCAAGGCGGTGCTGGACAAGATTCAGCCCCACCTGGCGGAAGGCCAGCCGCTGCGCAGCTTTGGCCTGGATGAAGACGAGAAACGCCAGGTCAAAAGCTTTGGTTTCCTGACGCTCAAGCCCACCATGTACATTGCCAACGTCAATGAAGATGGTTTCGAGAACAATCCCTACCTGGACATCGTCAAGGAGATCGCCGCCGAAGAAGGCGCTGTGGTCGTGCCGGTGTGCAACCAGCTGGAAGCCGAAATCGCCGAGCTCGACGACGATGAGCGCAGCATGTTCCTGGCCGAAATGGGCATGGAAGAGCCGGGGCTGGACCGCGTCATCCGCGCAGGCTATGCCCTGCTGGGCCTGCAGACCTACTTCACCGCAGGCGTCAAGGAAGTACGTGCCTGGACCGTCAAGCAGGGGGCCAGCGCCCCGGAAGCTGCCGGGGTCATTCACACAGACTTCCAGAAAGGCTTCATTCGCGCCGAAGTGATCGCCTATGACGACTACGTCTCGCTGGGCGGTGAACAGGGTGCCAAGGATGCTGGCAAATGGCGCCTGGAAGGTAAGGACTACATCGTCAAGGATGGCGACGTGATCCACTTCCGTTTCAACGTATAACGCACCAAACAATCAATGCTTGACGAATGACAAAGGGGTGGGTAATATTCGCCCCCGTTGCACGGCTACGTAGCTCAGCTGGTTAGAGCACATCACTCATAATGATGGGGTCCCCTGTTCAAATCAGGGCGTAGCCACCAACACCGAATCGAGCTAGCAATAGCGAAGGCCCGCTGATTTCATCAGCGGGCCTTTTTCATTTTGGTTCGTTCTGGTTCGCTGACGGGTGATCAGTGCAGCGTCACGCGATTCAGGAACTGAACCAACGCGCGAGTCAGATACTCGACGTCGCGAGTGCCGGACGTTTCACGAATGGAGTGCATGGCCCACTGCGGTAAGCCCACATCGATAGTCGGCACGCCCACTTCGGTCGCCGTGATCGGACCGATGGTGCTGCCGCAGCCCATGTCCGCCCGGGTGACGAATGACTGCACAGGCACATCGGCTTCTCGACAAACATCGCGAAACAGTGCGCCGGTCACGCTGTTGGTGGCGTAGCGCTGGCTCGCGTTCACCTTGATCACCGGCCCGCCGTTGATGGCCGGCCCATGGCGCTCATCGTGCTTGTCACGGAAGTTGGGATGCAGCGCATGGGCGTTATCGCAGGAGATCATCAGTGACGATTGAATCAGCTGAATCAGCGACTCTTCACTACCCCCGCCCACCTGCCCATTCAAACGCTTGAGCACGTCTCCCAGAAACGGCCCCTGTGCACCGCAGGCGCTGGCGCTACCGACCTCTTCATGGTCGTTGGCCACCAGTAACGCCCCCTGCTCGCCATCGCACGCCAGCAGCGCCTCCAGCCCGACGAAGCACGACAGCAAATTATCCAGCCGGGCACTGGCCAGCAGCTCCTGACGCAACCCCACCAGCGCAGGCGGCTGTACGTCGTAAAAACCCAGCTCGAAATCGACGACATCCACGGCACGCAGCCCGTGCTGCGCTTCCAGCCACTGCGCCAACAGGTCGTTGAGCTCGAGGTCGTTGCTCTGCAGCAATACCGGTGCCATCTGGGTTTGCGGGTTGATCGTACGCCCCGCATTGACGTCACGGTCCATGTGAATCGCCAGGCTCGGAATCATCGCCACCGGCTGCGCCACGTTCAGCAACACACTTTCCAGCCGACCATCGGCGTGGCGCACGTGCACCCGCCCCGCCAACCCCAGCTCACGGTCGAACCAGGGCGCCAACAGCACGCCGCCGTACACCTGCACACCCAGCTGCATCCAGCCCGCCGAGTACTGCGTGGCATTAGGCTTCAAGCGCAACCCAGGGCTGTCGGTATGCGCTCCCAGCATACGCAGGCTGGACAACTTTCCGGCAGGCAGCTGGAAGGCGATCAGCGACGAGTCATTGCGCGTCACGTAGTAACGCTTGCCAGGCGCAAGCTGCCAGTTGGCGGTCTCTTCCAAGCGTGTAAAGCCCGCCTGCTCCAAACGCTGCGCCATGTTCTGGGTGGCGTGCCATGGCGTGGGCGACTGCTGCAAGAAATCGCACAGTCGCGTTAAACGTTCTGCGTTGAAAGCCTCGGACATGGAAATCCTCTTTACAGTAATGATTGAGTCTCACAGGGTAAATGACCTGCTACAATGCTCCCTCGGCCTACGCAACTCATGGGCTAACTGCGTGTCTAGGGAAGAATGAGTGTACACAAATCCGGGAGAGCTTGACTGATGAGCTTGTTTGCAACGCTTTCGCGCTCGGTCGCCCTTGCTGTCATGCTGGTGGTGACCAGTCCGGCGGCGATGGCCCAACTGGCGCCGACAGACGAACAACGCCAAGCGGCCGTAGAAATTGCGGACTCGCTCCGCTATGGCCACTACGCGAACATTAATTTTGACCCGCAGTGGTCCGAGGAGGCTTTCCAGCGCTACCTGGACATACTCGATGGTCAACGCGCCTATTTGCTCAACCGTGATATTGAACCCTATCGTCATCTGGAAAACGATATGGCCGAGGCGCTGTTCGAAGGAGAACTCGACGACGCCTTTGCACTCTACAACCGCCTGAGCGAGCGCCACACTTCTCGCCTGGAGTGGCTGCTGGCACGCCTGGACGAAGGCCTCTCGCTGGAGTTCGAAAGCGACGAGCGCCTGGAAGTGGATCGTGAAAGCGCCCCCTGGGCCAGCCGTGAAAGCGAACTCGATGAACTGTGGCGCAAGCGCCTCAAGAACGACGCTCTGACCCTGGCACTCACCGGCCAGGACGATGAGCAGATCGAGAACAACCTGCGCCAGCGCTATGAAGGCCAGCTGACCCGCCTGCGGCAGACCGAATCGGAAGACGTATTCGGTCTACTGATGGCCGCGGTGTCCAGCACCATCGACCCACACACGGGCTACCTGTCGCCACGCCAGGGTGAATCCTTCGACATTCAGATGAGCCTTTCGCTGGAAGGCATCGGCGCCCTGCTGCAAGCCGACGGCGAGTACGTCAAGGTCTCCAGCCTGGTGCCTGGCGGCCCTGCCGACCGTGCCGGAGTGCTGGAGCCTGCTGACCGCATCATTGCGGTAGGCCAGGAAGATGGCGAGATGGTCAACGTGGTGGGCATGCGCCTGGACAACGTGGTCGATTTGATTCGCGGCCCCAAGGGCTCAGTGGTTCGCCTGGACGTCGTGCCTGCTCAGGCGGTGGACATGACCCGCTCACAAATCGTGGAAATCACCCGCGACACCGTTAGCCTGGAAGACCAGGCCGCCAAGGGCGAAGTCATTGAAGTCATGCGCGATGGCGAGCCGCACCGTATCGGCGTCATCACCGTGCCGACTTTTTACGTTGACTTCGACGCCTGGCAGGCAGGAGAAGACGAGTATCGCAGTACCACCCGCGACGTGGCTCGTGAGATCGAGAACCTCAAGCAAGAGGGCGTCGAGGGCATCGTGCTGGACCTGCGCAATAACGGCGGCGGCGCCCTGCAGGAGGCCAACTCACTGATCGGCCTGTTCATCGATCGCGGCCCCACGGTACAAGTGCGTGACGCCCAGGGCCGTATCCAGCTCTACGGCGACACCGAAGCAGGCACGCTCTACGACGGCCCGCTTACCGTCCTGGTCAACCGCCTGTCGGCCTCGGCCTCCGAGATTTTCGCGGGCGCCATTCAGGACTATGGCCGCGGCATCGTGGTGGGTGCCTCGACCTTTGGCAAAGGCACGGTACAGACCCTCAACGACCTGAGCCATGGCCAGATCAAGCTGACACGCGCCAAGTTCTACCGCATCTCTGGCGACAGCACCCAGAATCGCGGCGTAGAGCCGGACATCGCCTTCCCCAGCCTGATCGATCCCGAGCGCATTGGGGAGAGCAGCCTGGACAACGCCCTGCCTTGGGACACCGTCCAGAACGTTCAGTATCGTCGCTACGGCTCGCCGGAAACGGTCCTGCCCACCCTCATCTCGCTACATGAGGAGCGCGCCAAGGGTAACCCCAATTTCCGCTACCTGGAGCGCCAATCCACCCTGGCCCGCCAGCTGCGCGAACAGCACACCAGCGTCAGCCTGAACCGCGAACAGCGCCAGCGCGAGCTGGAAGCTCAGGAAGCCGAGCAGCTCTCGCTGGAAAACCAGCGCCGCCGCGCACTGGGTCTCCCAGAGCTGGAAGAGTGGATGGATGCCCGCAGCGACGGCACCCAGGATGACGAGACCGACACCGAGCGCGACGAAGCCGCTCCCGTCGACCGCGCTCATGTGCTGGAAGCCGCCGAAATCCTGCTCGATTTCGCACACCTGGAGAAAGCCCAGCGCATGGCACGCCGCTGAGCAGCCCCTGCCCCGACGCATGACGGCGACGGGGCAGCCTGTCCAGACAAAACGACCCGCGCAGAACGCTCCATGCAAAACGCCAGCCCTTGGGCTGGCGTTTTACCATATGAACGAATCGACAACACCACCGTTGACGGAACCATCCACTCCATCAGCACAAGGCCGCACGCCGAGCTGGCCGATCTCCCATCTTCAACAGGCGCTTCGTCAAGCCAGCCAGCTGCACTTCGCTGCCTTTTGCCCCCGCCTCGATGATGGCCATGGCCCATGCAGGCAGCTGTGGCGCAAGATGATAGTACACCCACTGCCCTTCACGCTGGTCGATCAGCAGACCACACTGGCGCAACTGCGCCAGATGACGCGACACCTTGGGCTGCGACTCCTCGAGCGCATACGTCATTTCACATACGCACAGCGACCGCTCCTGGGCGATCAGCAGTACCAGCATCAAGCGCGTCTCATCGCTCAAACATTTAAAGACCTGCAGCGCCTGCAAGCCAGTTGCATCCTTCACGCGCTTCTCCAACGTTCGTTACCGTTCTGATGCTCATGCTACCGAAAAAGCTGGCGACAGGGCATCATTAAACGCCCCGAGCAAACGCAACGGACGCAACAAAGCCTTGCCATGCACCAGAGCTTGATAGGCATTAGAGATAGAGAAAAAGGAAATACGGCGTACTACGAAAGAGAAGGGAATTGATCGGCTAGATCGATCATACATGGAGAAATGAAATGGCTCCTCGAGCAGGACTCGAACCTGCGACCCAATGATTAACAGTCATTTGCTCTACCAACTGAGCTATCGAGGAACATCTGTGCGTCAGCAGCGAAACGTGCGTCGGCAATAAAAGCAGAATAGCGAATTGGCTCCTCGAGCAGGACTCGAACCTGCGACCCAATGATTAACAGTCATTTGCTCTACCAACTGAGCTATCGAGGA
>NZ_PINZ01000032.1:0-37966 GCF_002810305.1 Halomonas sp. 141 | reverse complement strand
GCGTGGCTGGTGAGGGTGCGGTGACTGGCGCGGAACTTTATGTTGGGCATGGCACTGTCTGGGTGAATGGCGATAATGGCTATATTGCCATGCAGGTCAGTGGGTTAGAAGTGCTTCCGAGGGCCGGTCTCACGGATTCAGGTAACCGTGAGGACATACCTACCAGGTACCCAATCAAATTGAGGCACAGGGCCGCGCCCGCAATCACAAACGCATACCAGCCATAGCCAATGATCGTGGTGGCATTCGGCCCGACCACGGCGAGTAGGATCAGCAGATACAGAATCGACCCTATCCCTGCATACGCTGAATCATGCCGTGCAAAGAAAGCCGAGAACTTTGTACGCAAGCTGACCCCAATCACGGTAGGAAGAAGCACGATTAGTGTTAATTCAAGAATAATTGATCCAAGCGGCACGTCTAACTGAAGGCCGGTGAGCCATAAAAACAGGAAGGGAACAATAAACGGACATAACGCGGTGTTGACTGCGTTGAAAACAGCGGCAAGCGCCACATTGCCTTTTGCCATCAGTACCAAAAGAGGAGAGGACACATCTGTCGGCAGCGTGCCGAGCAAGGTTTGGCCAGCAGCCAGCGGGCCGCTTCCAAAAAATAGACGGCCCGTTAGCCACCCGGCAATCGACATAGGCCCATAGACCAGCCCCAATGCCAACAACTGCCGTGACGGCTTTCGGAACACGATGCGCACTGCATGCGCATCGAATGTGAGGCTGATAATCAACATCAGTAATGCCAGTAATGGCCCAATCGCGAACTTAAGCATTATTCCGGTGGCCGGAAAGAGTAAGCCTCCCCCCGCGACGACGATTACAAACCAGACAAGGTGCGCCTCGACAAAATAAATGAATCTACCCATGGTGGATTAGACGTTACCGGTTGAAGTGGATTGAGCCCCGCACCTAAAACATGATCACCTTCGGCCCAGCGCGCCATGGCTCGCTTGGTAGCTAGGGACGTGCTTCCCAATCCAGCGATGCAAATAGATAATGCTCAAGGGTTGAAGCTTTAGTTGCTAGAGGTTTTATAGTACCAAGAACAGATAATTCGAGAGAAGGTAACAGATGGGACATCATCATGATCATCCCCACATTGATCCTGCCTCTGGCGACCGGCGCGTCAGCATCTCCATTTGGGCCAATGGGCTCTTAACCATCGCTCAAATCGTCGGTGGCATTATGGCGGGGAGCCTATCGCTGATCGCTGATGCGTTACATAACTTTTCTGACATGGCAGCATTAGTCATTGCCTTTGCTGCTCGTAAAATCGCCAGACGGCCTGCCGATGTGCATATGACCTTTGGCTATGGCCGCATCGAGATAGTGGCAGCACTCATCAATTACACCACCCTCATTATTGTCGGTGTCTACCTGATTTACGAAGGCGCTATGCGGATGGTCGATCCCCCTGAGATAGAGGGATGGACGATCGTGATTATTGGTGGCGTCGCGCTCGTCGTCGATGCCCTTACCGCCATGCTCACGTGGTCAATGCAAAAAGAGAGTGTCAATATCCGCGCCCTTTTTCTGCATAACTTATCGGATGCGTTTGCCTCCATCGCCGTGATTATCGGTGGTTCGCTTATTTTACTGTACGACATGCGCTGGGTGGACCCCGCGATCACGATAGGGATTGCGCTATATATTCTTTACCTAGCCTTCTCTGAAATTGGCGGCCCTATCCGTACGCTAATGCTGGGATCTCCCCCGGACATTGACGGGCAGGCAGTCGTTGAGACCGTACGAGATATCGAGGGAGTCCAGGATATTCACCATGTGCATCTATGGCAGATGCAGGAAAACATGGCAGCCCTTGACTGCCACGTGGTTCTGACAGAAACCGGCTGGCAGCAGCTTGAATCCGTCAAAGCAGAGATCAAGGAGCAGCTTAAAATGCGCTTCAATATTGCTCATTCCAGCCTAGAGTTTGAGCATAGTGACCACGCGCATCAAAATGCCAATCTATATGGGCATGAGTGACAGACCGAGGCCGGCTCCCAGCTCAGGTAGATAGCGAGTAGCTTACTCCCATAGCGATTGGCTTATTTTTCAACCCTACTTTTCCACCCCATCGTTGAGACAGAGAGAGAAACATGTTCAAAAAAGCGTCTTTTATATTGGCCGGTACGTTAATGCTGACCGCTGCGATCGTCGCCGTATCGAAGCCTGCCCTCTTAGACATGCAAGCTCAGGCAGCAAAAGAGAGCGGTGTCCAGGCCGAGGACTCCTTGGTGCGTTCACACTCCCCCATCTTGGGACGAGAAGACGCGCCGGTGACGATTGTGGAATTCTTCGATCCGGCTTGCGAAGCCTGCCGTGCTTTCTATCCCCTGACAAAAAGTATTCTGGAAACCTACCCAGAAAAAGTGCGGCTCATCGTGCGCTACACTCCTTTCCACGGCGACGTATCGGACAAGGCCATTCGGGTATTAGAAGTTGCTCGTCGTCAGGGCGTCTTTGAACCGGTACTGGAGAGGCTGCTGGCTCGCCAGGATCAATGGGCTTCACATGGCAGTTTTGATGAATCCGCTATCCTCGATATCGCGAGCCAAGGAGGCCTTGATTTAGCGGCTGCCGAAGAGCAACTGACTTCTGCTGAGGTGCAGGCGGTGATTGACCAAGACATGGCGGATGTCAGAGCCAATCAGATTCGCCAAACACCTACCTTTTTTGTCAATGGCGAGCCTTTAGACCCCTTTGGTATGCAAGAGCTGATTGATGCCGTCGAGAGTGAAGTAGCGGAGATCTCTGGGGAAGAGGATGGCCAGTGATGCAGCGCTGGTGGTTACTAGGCTTGGTGGGCTTTTACCCCTTGCTAGCCGAAGCCAATTGGCAAACGCATCTGTCATTGCCTCCGTCTGAACTTAGCCCTGTCAAGTTACAGGCGGCTAGCGAGCAAGAAGGCACATTACCGCTCGATAGCGTTGATACCCTAACCTTTGGGCGTGATGTCGTCATTAATACCACTCTCTACGAGGCCTTGGCAGCAGAAGGTGTCCCAACGCGTTTCGCCACTAAACTGGAAACACTGCTCAGCGAGTTTATAGCAGCGCCGCTGGAGTTTTCTGGCAGTGAACGTATTCAATTAGTGTGGGAGGAAGATCGACGCCAGGACGGCGCCCGTGTTGGGCCACCACGCCTCAGTTATGCCGCTCTGCCTGATCAGGCAGAGCCCTTGGAGGTCATATGGCCGGTCACCCAAAAGGGGGACGTAGCTCTTTTCAAAAGCGACACACTGCTAGGCACGTTGCGGTTGCCCGTGCTTAGTGCCCGCTTAACGTCTCGCTTTGGGAATCGGCGACATCCTGTGTATGGAGGGATGCGTCCTCATAATGGAATTGACTTGGCTGCGCCGACAGGAACGCCGGTCATTGCCACCGCACCTGGGCGCGTATTCTTTATGGGTCGCCAAGGGGGATATGGGCAGGTGATCGAGGTGGAGCACGACACAGGGGCCATTAGTCGCTACACACACCTTAGCCGATTCTCCCCACAGCTAGTGGTTGGGGATTTAGTCAATGCGGGAGAGTCGCTCGGAGAGGTAGGTTCCTCCGGGGTCGCCACGGGCCCCAACCTGCATTACGAAGTGAGAGTCAATAACCAGCCTGTTGATCCCCTTGGTCAAGGTCAACGCATCATGTTGGGTGAGCAGCCGACTCAAGGTGAATATCAAGCGTCACTTTACGAGGCAAGAGATCGCTTGGAACAAGCTATCGGCACGGCGTCCATTTATGACTTGATCTCGTTTAACGAGCCGTAACCACCCGTGCTTAGCAACGTTGCATGGATTGTTAGTAACGTGAACGTGTGCTTGCCTCGTTATGGAATCCTAGCGCTGTGATCACTCATCTACCACAAGACAGGTAATCGGTATGGAAGAGGTTTCTCTCGTCACCATGGGGGTATTGGGAAGCCTTGCCGCGGGCTTGATGACGGCTGTCGGGGCGCTTCCTGTCTTGTTTACCAAAAGACCGAATCGTGGTGTTCGCGATTTAGCGTTGGGGTTCGCCGCTGGCGTCATGCTAGCGGCCTCTTTCTTCTCACTGATCATACCCTCCTTAGAAGCCTCGGAGCTGCGTTACGGAGGTAGCGTGGTACCTGCTGCCATTGCCTGTGCGGCCATCTTGCTAGGGATTGGAATGGTCGCACTACTGAACGAACTCTTACCTCATGAGCACTTCGAACAGGGGCGAGAAGGGCCAGAGGCTGCCTCACTACGTCGTATCTGGTTGTTTATTATTGCCATTACGATACACAACCTGCCAGAAGGGCTGGCCGTTGGCGTGGCCTTCGGCGCAGGGGGAAGCGAAGGAGGCATTCCACTAGCGATTGGCATTGGACTTCAGAATGCCCCAGAAGGACTGGCCGTAGCAGTATCACTGCTAGGCGTGGGCTATTCACGTTGGCGGTCATGGACGATTGCCGCCCTTACGGGGCTTGTTGAGCCGTTGGGTGGCTTATTAGGCGCTGGAGTCATCAGCATGTCACAAGCGCTACTGCCCTGGGGGTTGGCCTTTGCAGCGGGGGCGATGTTGTATGTGATCAGTCATGAGATTATTCCCGAAACTCATCGAAGCGGGCACCAAAAAAAGGCCACGCTGGGCCTCTCTATCGGATTGGTACTCATGCTGTTTTTGGATGTTTCGCTGGGCTAACCATTGGGCGTGGGGCGTAGCGTTAGTGCTAACCTAAGTCGTGAGCCCCTCCGTGCGATTTTTCAGTGATACAGAGCTGATGATCACTGATGACCTCAATGATTCGGCAGCTTTCCACTTTACCACCGGCACACTGCGTGACCATCCGTTGAAGCTCCTCACGCAGTATGGACAGTCGTTGAAGGCGGGACTCCACTTTCTTTAGGTGATGCGTGGCGATGGCATCGACTTCTTGGCAAGGCATATCAGGTTGATCTGACATGGCCAAAAGCTCTCGCACTGACTCCACCGAAAAGCCAAAGTCTCGGGCATGACGAATAAAGGTCAAGCGCCGCACAGCGTCGTCTCCATAGCGGCGCTGCCCCCCACCGGTTCGTGTCGCATCGCGCAACAGCCCAATACGCTCGTAATAGCGAACCGTTTCAGGTTTGCAATCGGCTCGTCGTGCTAACTCACCAATGCTGATACTTTGGCCGATCATCGACATGGTAAAACTCCTTAGGCAGGGCTTGAAGCTGTAGTTGCTACAAGGTTTACACTTAAAAACCATAGCCCATTGGCAGGAGAGGCACCATGAAAACATCAACGCCGACAACAGCGCCTACCACCTTGACGCTGCGTGTTGAAGGCATGGACTGCGGCGGTTGTGAGCGCAAGGTTGTATCGGCGCTAGAGCGACTGGAAGGCATTGAGGAAGTCACGGCAAGCTCGGTCACGGGATCAGTGAAGATTCACCACCACGATCACGGGGCCCCCTCGCGAAAGACCATTGAGGGCATCCTGAACGAACTAGGCTATCAAGTGGCTTCCCATGATGGCCAAACACGCGCATCTGGTGCTTCATCCTCTTGGTGGCAAACCGCTAAAGGGCGCTTGGTCATTATCACAGGAAATCTGCTGATAGTGGCCTTCGCGCTTCGTTTAGCATGGCCTGCGCTGGGTAATATGCCTTTCATTTTGGCCACGCTAGTCGGCTTAATACCCATTGCGCAGAGTGCCTGGGGCGCCCTCAAAATGCGCAATCCCTTTACCATCGAGATGCTGATGTGCATCGCTGCGCTTGGCGCATTGGCCATCAATGCTGCCGCTGAAGCTGCGATGGTCGTGTTCTTGTTCGCCGTAGGTGAGCTACTCGAAGGGGTAGCTGCTTCACGAGCGCGCCGCAGTATCTCAGCCTTGGCAAATTTAACACCCTCAACGGCGAGGCTGATGGACAATGGCCAGCTGCGTGACGTCTCGGCGGAGTCACTTAAACCCGGGCAGCGTGTGCTGGTGCGGCCCGGTGATCGCGTACCCTGCGATGGACGCATCCTGGTGGGCACCTCCGACATTGACGAGTCGCCGGTAAACGGCGAGTCCATACCCCGTTCGCGAGCGCCTGGTGATGACATTTTTGCTGGCACAGTGAATCTTGATGCCGCCCTGGAGGTGGAGGTAACACGAGGCGCTGATGACAATACGATCGCTCGCGTTATTCGTCTGGTTGAAGAAGCACAGGCCGCCAAGGCACCGATAGCACGCTTTATTGATCGTTTTGCGTATTACTATATGCCCGCCGTCGTCTTACTCGCCCTACTGATGGCGATAGTGCCACCGCTGGTATCGACCATGGCATGGTCGGAGTCGATTTACCGTGCGTTAGCATTGCTGTTAATCGCATGCCCCTGCGCGTTGGTCATTTCTACCCCAGCCGCCATCGCCGCAGGTCTCTCGGCGGGCGCTCGGCGCGGACTACTGATCAAAGGGGGAGCCGTTCTTGAACAGTTAGGTAAGCTTCGCTTGGTGGCATTAGATAAAACGGGCACCCTCACTGCGGGTACCCCAAGAGTCACAGATGTGGAGTCTTGGATTGCTGAGGAAGACGATAACAGCGTATTGCGGCTCGCCGCCGCAATAGAGCGGGATTCCAGTCACCCTATCGCCACGGCTATCGTTGAGCATGCCAGACAGTCGGGCATCAACCTCCCCACCGTCACTGGCAGCCGCGCTCTGGCGGGGCGCGGTGTTTCCGGCCAGGTGGAGGGTCGCGAGCTGAGCTTAATGACGCCTCGTCACCTTCACGAGAAAGTCATCCTTGAGGAAAGTCTCAGTGCTCGAATTGTCGCGTTAGAAGAAGCCGGTAAGAGCCTCGCTCTCCTCGTCGAAGGCGAGCGTTTACTGGGCTTGATCGCGGTTCGCGATGAGCCACGCGAAGATGCCATTGAAGGCCTAGCGGCGCTATCCCGTTTAGGCGTACAGGCGGTCATGCTCAGCGGTGATAATGCCCGCACCGTCGCTGCCACGGGGGGTCGCTTAGGCATTGAAGCGTACGGCGAACTAATGCCTGAAGACAAGGCAGCGTATGTTCGAGACTGGCAAGCGGCAGGCCGTGGCCCCATCGGTAAAGTAGGTGATGGCATCAACGATGCACCGGCACTCGCGGCAGCAGATGTGGGTATCGCGATGGGGGGTGGCACGGATGTGGCGTTGGAAACCGCCGATGCAGCCTTGCTCAAGAACCGCGTTACCGGCATCGCTGAGCTGATAGACCTCTCTCGTGCCACGCTGCGCAATGTGAAAACCAACGTTGTTCTCGCCCTTGGCTTAAAAGCCATTTTCCTAGTTACAACGGCGCTGGGTATTACCGGCATGTGGATTGCGGTGATGGCCGATACCGGTGCTACCGTCCTGGTGACGTTGAACGCCATGCGACTGCTGGGTTACCGCTTTTCGCCCAGTACCGCAATGACAGGCCTGTCACAAGGAAAAACAACGTCATGAGAACAGCGCCAAACGATAGCCCTTCACGTCGCTGGCCATGGTTCACATTAGCTTGCGTGATGGCTCTAGCCGATCAACTGGTCAAGGAAATTGTGCATGCCCAGATGTCGTTTGGCCAAGTCATTCCGCTAACGCCGTTTTTTAACTGGGTTTATACCGGGAACACAGGAGCCGCTTTCAGCTTTCTCGCAGAAGCAGGGGGTTGGCAGCGCTACCTCTTTCTTGGTTTAGCGTTGGTGGTGGTCGTCGTATTGGTTGTGCAGCTATGCAAACCCCTGTCGCGCTTGGAGGCCTGTGCGTACAGCCTGATTCTTGGCGGCGCGCTCGGTAATACTGTTGATCGCTTAGCGCGAGGGTACGTCGTCGACTATCTGGACATTTACTGGGGCGAATGGCATTGGCCCGCCTTTAACATGGCCGATATCGCGCTATTTGCCGGTGTATTGATGTTCGCGGTGGCGTTATGGCGTGAAAGTCCTGCTTTTAAGCGCTCTGAGTAACGCTATGGATGTGGTCGATAAAGATAAAGAATATACGCTTTTTGCTGGGCGCTCCTCACCAATAGTCGATTGCGTTGTAGCGCTCGCCGCTGGGGTGCTGACCACCTTGAGTGCCGCCCCCTTTTCCCTATGGTGGCTTGGCCCAGTGAGCGTGGCACTGGTCTATTGGAGAATAGCGTCGCTAACGCCCGCCATGGCCACCCTGCGTGGGTGGTGCTATGGGGTAGGCCTGTTCGGTTCAGGCACGTCGTGGGTCTTCGTTGCTATTCACGATTTCAGTGGCACCGGGGCCTTGGTGGCGATGCTCCTCACCACTCTTTTTGTCAGCGTCCTGGCGCTCTTCTTTGCAGTCCCCTTTGGGCTCTATCGACGCATCACGGGGCCACGGTTCGCCTTTCTTAGCTTTGCCGGTATGTGGGTGGTGAGCGAATGGCTACGCACTTGGATGCTCACCGGCTTTCCCTGGTTATTGCTGGGCACCTCTCAGATTGATTCTCCACTAGCCCCATGGGCGCCCGTTGGTGGTGTGTACTTGCTGTCACTCATGACCGCGCTGACAGGTACGTTAGGGGTAGAGGTACTGCGTCGCCGCTGGAGTTTCCTTGTCCCAATGGCCGCCTTGTGGATCGTTCCATTCCTATTGCCCGCCCAATGGACAACCCCGGCTGGCAAGCCCATCCGGGTGGCATTGCTGCAAGGGAATCTTGACCAGCGCATTAAGTGGACTGCCCAAGGGCAGCGCGAAGCGATCAGTATCTACACGACGATGACACGGGAGCAAGCAAGGGATATCGATCTCATCGTTTGGCCTGAGGCAGCCCTTCCCATGCTTGAGCAGGAAGCACAGCAAATACTTGAGCAAGTAGCGTCCGACCTGGGGCCTGACACCGCCTTGTTGACCGGCATTTTGCAACGCGACAGTGAAGGGCGCTCTTATAACAGCGTCATAGGGCTAAATGATGTGCAGGGCGAATACCAGAAGGCGCACTTGGTGCCCTTTGGCGAGTATTTGCCATTCCAAAGTCTCCTCGCTGGCACCCTTGCTTTTTTCGACTTGCCAGTACCTCGCCTGACCCCAGGGTCAGGCGAACAGGCTCCGTTACACGTGGCTGGAGCCACCATTGGCAATGCCATTTGTTACGAAATCATTTTTGCCGACCATGTCGCCCAACAGGCGCGTAATGCCGAGCTGCTATTAACGGTTTCCAACGATACGTGGTTTGGGCGCTCCATTGGCCCACACCAACATCTTCAAATGGCGCGTCTACGTGCCTTAGAAAATGGTCGTCACCTACTTCGAGCTACCAGTAATGGCGTGACGGCCATCATCGATTCACAAGGTCACGTCACAGCCCGTGCCCCACAGTTTGAACAGGCCAGTTTAACGGGCGAGGTGACCCCGATGCAGGGCCTAACTCCTTTCACACGCACCGGTAGTGGCCCCGCTTGGATACTCGCTGCGGTGCTGACACTGCTCGGGTTACAACTGAACTTATCTCGATCAAAAAACGACGCATTAGATGAAAAAGGAACCTAGCGATGCTCTTGGCAAAGAACGCAGCAATACTTAAGAGATTCCTCCCATGGCCAATGCAGATCGGCTTCATCGTGAGTGTGATGGTTTCGTTTCTGGCATGGCTCCCTGTCGCCATGGCGGCACAACCTTCCACTGCCCAGGAGACGGAATGGCCCAAGGGGCATTACCCGCTACCTGAGGAAGGCAATATTATCGGAGAGGCTGACACCTTCATCGTGAAGAATTACGAGGATACTCTGATTGATATTGCCAGACGTCACAACCTTGGTGCGTATTCCGCCCTATCGTGACCGCCCATTCCGTTTGAACGTGACCGTCTGTTCTGGATGATGGTGACCGCGCATTCCGTTTTATCGTGACCGATTTTGGGCAGTTTTCCGGAATCGCCGGTCACGTTGCCGGAATCGCCGGTCACGTTGCCGGAATCATCGGTCACGTTCCCCCGGAATCACATCCAACACGCTGGAATTCTTTAACTTTATTCGGCATACCCTTCTTTTTCATCACGAGGAAGTGCGGATGCCGGCTGCGAGGATTTCCATGCGACAGATCATCGAGGTCTTGCGCCTCAAGCACGAAGTAGGCCTGAGCCACGACCGCATTGCCCGCGCCTGTGGTCTCTCCAAAGGCGTGGTCGGCAAGTACGTCAGCCAGGCCCAGGCGAAGGGCATCACTTGGCCGTTGCCCGAGGATGCTGATGAGGCCTGGCTGGAAGCACGGCTGTTCCCCGTCAAGGCACCGCCCTCACGCTTTGCTGAGCCGGATTACTTCCAGGTTCATCAGGAACTCAAGACCAAGGGCGTTACCCTGCAACTGCTCTGGGCCGAGTACACGGAACGCCACGGCGACAAGGCCTACCGCTACAGCCAATTCTGCCACCACTACCGGCTCTGGCGGGGGCGGCAACGGCGCAGCATGCGCCAGGTTCACCGGGCCGGCGAGAAGGTCTTTATCGATTACTGCGGACCGACCGTGCCGGTGGTGGACCGGAGCACCGGAGAGATGCGTCAGGCCCAGGTCTTTGTCGCCGTGCTTGGCGCCTCCAGCTACACCTTCGCCGAGGCCACCGGGAGCCAGAGCCTGCCGGACTGGATCGCCTCCCACCAACGGATGCTGACGTTCTTCGGCGGGGTGCCGGCACTGCTGGTTCCGGACAACCTCAAGGCAGCGGTCACCAAGGCGGACCGTTACACCCCGAAGATCAACGAGACTTACGCTGAACTGGCTGCTCACTATCAGACGGCGGTGCTGCCCGCGCGTCCCTACAAGCCCAAGGACAAGGCAAAGGCTGAAGCCGCCGTGCTGTTGGTCGAGCGCTGGATCCTGGCCCGGTTACGGCACCAGACGTTCTTCTCTCTGGCCGAGTTGAACGCCGCCATCGCCGCGTTGTTACCAGCGCTGAACCAGCGCCCGTTCCAAGGACGGACAGAGAGTCGTCAAAGCCTGTTCGATGCCCTCGACCGACCGGCACTACGACCACTCCCCGCCACGCCCTACACCTACGCCGAGTGGCGTAAGGCACGGCCGGGTATCGACTATCACATCGAGATCGAGAAGCGGCTATACAGCGTGCCCCACGCCCTGGTGGGGGTGAAGCTGGACGTTCGGGTGACCGACACCTCCGTGGAGGTCATGCACAAAGGGCAGCGAGTGGCGCTACATCCTCGTCATGGTAAGGGCCGCTTCGCCACCCTGACTGAACACATGCCTAAATCGCACCAGGCCCATCAGAACTGGTCACCGGGACGGTTCCTGAACTGGGCCAATGACATCGGCCCCGGCACGCTGGGCGTGGTGCAGAAGCAGCTCAAGGATCGGCCTCATCCGGAACATGGTTACCGCGCCTGCCTGGGACTTCTGAACCTTAGTCGGCGCTACAGTCGTGATCGCCTGGAGCAGGCCTGTGCCCGGGCGCTGGCCATCCACTCCGCCAGTTACCAGAGCATCACCTCGATCCTGAAGCAGGGGCTGGATCAGTTACCGCTGCCGTTGGTCGAGGAGCCACCGGAACTGACCGAGCTGCCGGTTCACACCAACGTTCGCGGCCCCCACTACTACCACTGATCCCGGAGAAACGTATGCTAACGCACAACACCCTCGATACCTTGCGCCACCTCAAGCTGACGGGCATGGGCGATGCCCTGGAACAACAACGCGCCCAACCGGAAACCCACGACCTGGCGTTCGAGGAACGCCTTGCCCTGTTAGTGGATCGGGAGGTGCTGCACCGGGAAAACCGTCGGCTGGACCGGCTGCTCAAGGCCGCCCGCCTGCGCGTGCCGGCGTGCATCGAAGACATCGATTACCGTCATCCCCGGGGACTGGAACGCTCGCGTATGGCGGCCCTGGCGAGCAGCGACTGGATCCGCCAGTCCCTGAACCTGTGCATCACCGGGCCTACCGGTTGCGGCAAGACCTGGCTGGCCTGTGCCCTGGGCAATCAGGCCTGCCGGCAAGGCCTCTCGGTGCGCTACCTGCGAGTGCCGCGCCTGTTCGAGCAGGTGCGCATCGCGCACGGTGATGGTAGCTACGGTCGGCTGATGAACCAGTTGCTGAAGACCAACCTGCTGATCCTGGATGACTGGGGCATGCAGAAGATCACGGCGCAGCAGCGGCAGGACCTGATGGAAGTAATCGAAGACCGACACGGGCGGGGCTCCACCCTCATCGCCAGCCAGTTACCCACGGAGCACTGGCATGACTACATCGGCTCCGCCACGCTGGCAGACGCCATCATGGATCGGCTCCTGCACGGCGCTCACCGACTCAATCTGAAAGGGGAATCACTGAGAAAAACCAACGCACAAAAAACGGAATCGGTTGACCCATCGTGACCGCTCAGCGTACAAAACTCTCTCCAGCGTGAAGGCCGTGTGCAAATCGGTCACGATCACCGGAATGACCGGTCACGTTCGCCGGAATACGCACTTGGCTACCAGGAGATTGTACGTGCTAACCCAGAGGTCAGTATTTGGGTGCCCGGAGTGGGTACTGAAGTAACCATTCCAGGACGCTTCATCCTGCCGAATGTCGAGCGTACTGGGGTCGTCATCAATATCGCCGAGCTGCGGCTTTACTACTACCCAGATGTCAAAACCGGTGAGACACCGCGCGTTGAGACCTATCCTATCGGCATCGGTCGCGAAGGGTTTGATACACCCCTTGGTGTGACCGAGACCACCATGAACATTAAAAACCCCGCATGGTACCCGCCTGAGTCGGTAAAACGTGAAGCGGAAGCACGCGGCGAAACCGCACCAAGCGTTGTACCGCCCGGCCCCGATAACCCGCTAGGAGACCATGCCATCATCCTAGGCTTCGATGGCTATTTGATTCACGGCACCAACCAGCCCGATGGCATTGGCATGCGCGCAAGCCGAGGTTGTATCCGCATGTTACCCAAAGACATCGAATCTATATTTGACCGCATTCCACCCGGCACCCAAGTCAACATCATCAATCAGCCGATCAAGATAGGTTGGGAAGGCGGTCAGCCGCTGATTCAAGCCTTTCCGCCGCTTGGAGAAGAAGAGCACAGTATGACCGCACTCACAGAGACCATGACACGCCTTAACCAATACAATGTCGATAACGTAAACCTCGATTACGAGCAGCTCAGCGATGTCCTGTCACTCTCTAACGGGCTTATAACCCCACTACATCCAAAGCAGGAACAGGAGCCACAGCGCCACAGCCCAGAAGAGAAGGCTATCAAGGGCATTTATGAAGACCTGGTTTTGACGTCATCTCAACGGTCATGACACGCCTTTTGGCACCCCGTTGAGCCCTGGCATATAGGTAGAGAGCCATAGCCCCGTCCAAACGGCGGGGCGACATTCGCCTACAGAGTCGCGGGGCCCTCCAAGTGACTGCGCGCTATCAGTGTCTTAGCACTCAATATCCAGAGGCAGCCAGTAGGTAACGCCACCCACTACCACCTGTATCCCGTCTGTCGTCCGCTCTACGGTCTGTTGTCGAAGCATTTTCTGCGTTAATTTTGTGTCATGGAAATACTCCATGGCAGCAACGATCCATGCCTCCCTCCAGGCCTCTCCTTGATCAGCACACCGGGCCATCGTCATCAGGGTGCGGGCTAGTGTTTCTTTTCGCCGCTTTCTTGCCCGTTTTACATCCACCCGAGGAGCCAACGTGGTGGCATGTTGGCGATTTAAGAAATTAGTAAACCCCGTGACCGAGGCTGCTTGTCCGGGCACCGCATGCAAATAGTTGTCCACATCGCCCTGTTGAGGCAGTCGCTGCCCCTCCCGGTCAGTAGCGAGTAGCAATGCGGCTGCCGCTCTTAGTGCAAGTCGTGCGGAGGTGTGGGACGTTTTGCCCGCCTCTATACGGGTTTCCAATTGCAGCCAATAGGCTTGCAGCACTTGGTCTGATAGCGAAGCGAACGGCATAGAACTGAGACACGCTTGAATACGTCTTTTCTCTGAGTCGATCCGCTTTGCTTGGTGATCCGGCTCTACCCCTTGCTCTTCATGCAACCATCGCATGGGAAGCCTCACACGCCGCAAGCCCTCCGCCCCGAAGTGATGAAGTAGCTCCGAATAGCTCGGTATCCGTGACCATGCCTGGTCGAGCTCAAGGAAGAACGAGAAGAAATGATTGATCTTGAGGGCAGCCTTATGCGGCCCAGTGATACGAATCAGCCATTCACCAAATTCCCCAAAGGCCTCACTTAACGCTTTGGTAGTGATACCGGCTTGGCCAATGGTGATGCGTTTACGGCATGTTCGCGTCCAATAGCAGGGCTCACAGGCATCACCTCGACCCGCTGGCATGGGATTACCACACGATGGGCAGGCAATTTCCCCTTGCTCATTACAGGCTTTGCACAACGCATCCCCGTTGGGTGCCACCACCAATAAACGATGTCGACGACATGCAGAACAGGTACCGTGGTCTGCTGTCGAACAGCGTGGACATAAGCGATGATCATGCCCCATACGCGCCACTCGGGTAAGACGTTGAGATGCTTTCCCACACGCCTCGCAGGGCTCTGGTTCTTTGAAATAGGGAGCGCAGGCGATACAGACAGGGCCGTAGGGAGTGACCTTGCCGATGTTGTAGTCTGAACTGGCTTTTCCACATCGTGCACACGGTTTGTCAACGTTGCACTGACGACAGACGGCGTCTGGGTCATTCTTAGGCAGACGGGCTAACTCACCACATCGTGGGCACATCCGCCGCTTAAACACACGAGCATAGCAAGTTGAACAGTAGCCGTGCCCTTTATGGCGTCGCCACAATTTGGAGACTTCTCGGCCACACTCATCGCAGTCGACCGTTTGGTGTTGATTCAAGAGGTTGGCTCCGCTTTCATTCTGCGTTTTAAACGCGCCCATGAGGCTCTAACAGCGCGTTCCGACATGGGGCGACAAGCCGGGGGAACACGGCGGCGATGCGGCCCATGAGGGTGGTGAGATAACCGTGATAGCAGCGGCAACAACACAACGGGGGGCGACCTTCGGGGATCATGAAGCGCGCTCGTTTTGACATTGCACGCGACCAGAACGCTGAACGTTTCTTCAAGGCCCATACTGAGCAAGCGTTCCAACGCTACCAATAAGGCACTACGCTCGCTGACAGCCAGCAGCTCAAACGCCAGGCCAGACACAGGCATTCGGCAATCCGTAACCGAAATGCCCAATGAAAGAAGCGCATCGGCCAGGGGTGACACAGGCCGCCGACTTGCACGCCGTATAACGCCAATAAAAAAGGCCACCATAGAAAACCAATCGGCGGGTGCGATAGAGGCCTGCCTAAACGTCACCTTATCCTGTTCTAACACACGATCAGCCATCACTTGAACACTGAACGCTTCAGGTAAAGGCGACGTGCATACCGCCTTTCTAAAATCGTTATGACACCGGCTGCATTGAGCTAAATGTTGATCTTCCGCTGTCAGGCGATGGGGCTCTATAGGGGCCTTGCATGCTGGGCACTCATCTACCAGCTGCACCCCATGAAAGCGGCACCCAGTGTGCCAAGCGAATCGCCAGTGCCGGCGCAAGTAGGGGGTTGAGTCCTCTGCCAAGCACAACGTGCATACCTGTTGTCCTCCATGGCGGGTTCGATTTCGGCTGCCGAGTGCCAACAACCAGGGCCAAGTCCGGGTTTCCGGTAACGAGTAACCGACCACTTTCTCACAATCGTCCCGCATCCCCGCTTTCTGAAACTTAGCGGAAGATATCCCCGAGGCATTCACTAATGGGCGCATTCTTGCGAGGGGTATTTCCCTATCAATGTCCCTCGTCCATATACGCCATGTTGGCCAAATAGCCCCGGTGAGCGACAAAGGATCACACCCCTGTCGCAACGCCGCCCGAACGAGCCATGATGAAAGGGACTCCTCAGGCAGCAGGGGCACACTCAGCGCCCAGGTCATTACAGCATCACTTCCCTAATGCCACGGGTGGGCCGCACCCATGATTTACTCTGAATAATTTTCTCATCGATGCACTCAGCTCCAGACAAAATAGCGGCATTTGCACACTCAATCAGCAGCCGGTGCAGGTCACCCAAATTACCGCCAGAAATCGCGTGGAGCTGGGTCGCCAATTGGGGCTCATGCAGTTGGGAAGGATGTTTGAGAGGTAATATCTTCTCAAAGCCAGCGAGCAGCTTCTGAAACTCCTGATTGAGCTCCCACTTTGGTAACGCGACCACATCAAAGCGACTCGCATGCTGTGGGTCTGAATGCAGCACACGCACAGCATCTTGCGTCCCCACACCAACGATGGGAATCATTAGCTCATTGCATAAAAGCTTAATGGCATTCATCGTTTCGCGCTGCTTAACAGCACCACCGGTTAACAGAGAGTGAAACTCATCGATGATCAGTAAGCGCGTATGGCAAGCACGCAGTTGATGAATCACCTGGTAGCGCAGCTTGGGAACAGGATCTGTAGGCCGGTAGGGAGCCCAGAAACTCTCTAGCACTGCGATATACAGACTTTTCTCATCGGCACTCGGGGGAGCCTGAGTGACAACAACAGGCTTCACGGGCTCTACGTCTTCATTCACGTAGCCTTCACCGTACTGCTTACGAAACTTGTCTTTCCGTTGTTGGAGTCACCCACGAGCAAGAGGTTAGGCATACGAGGACGACTGGGCTTCTCCATCAACCCACGCATGACCTCAATGACACGATTGGCCAATGGATAGCCCAACCAGCGCGGTTGATCCATAAACTCCATTCGCTCTTTAGCGGACAGCCCCAAGACGTGACGAAGATCAGGATGAAGGTGTGTGCTCATGCTATGTCCCAGTTCACATCGATATCACCCGTTAAAAGACCGTCCCCTTGAGCGGGTGTCTCTTTAGGGGCCGCAGTTGAGGGCGCATGTAAAAGGGGATCTGCAGGCGTCACCTTCTTCTCATGCTCTTTACGTCGTTGTGCCTGACGGCGACTTCGCTTAGTACGTGCTTGCGACTCCTCCACATGGGTTCGCAGCTCACTAATAGCGCGTAGAATTTCAGTCTCATTGACCGAGTTTCTTCCTTCCTGCCGAAGGCGCGCTTTAGCTTGGGCATACTCCCAAACACTCATCGAGGGGAGGGCAAGATTGGCAAAGGGCACGCGAAAATAGTGCCCGAGCTCCGGGTCTTTGAACCAAATGACACTAATGTCGCGAGGGTCGCGCCGGAAAACAAAGGTGCGTTTCTTGTCTGGCATGTCTGGATCTTTGGCATTGATCCAAGGTCTTAGCGCTTCATCGTAATAGTTTATGCCATCGATGGTCACACCAAAGGTCTGGATCGTACGCTGAAAGCTGGGCAAAAAATCGAGCAATACAGAGAGCCTGTCAGCAGGCCTCGGCGCTAATCCCACTCCCTGCACATCCGCATTGCCAAACACACCAATTTCCCACTTTTTCATCGGCGACATACCAATCCCAGAATGAAGGCGCTGGTGGTAAACCTTGCAAATCAACGTCACCAGCCACTCTTCAAACTCGCTTTTCGTCATGGCCGCGTGCTTCTCTGGATCGTATCCCTCTTTCTCTTTAATGGAGGAGAAGGTCGTCCCAGGCAGGTTATGGATTTCCTTTAGAAGAGAGCCCAGTACCCGCTCAATGTGGCCACCATAACGAGGCTGCTTAACAGGCCGAAACTCAAGGTTGACCCCATAGGCTAGGCATGAGCGCCGAAACGTCTCAGAGCGAAAATCTGGGCCGTTATCGACATGAATCGTGGCGGGTGTGCCCCATACCGGCCACTCAGCCTCCACATTATGCAGTAGCAACCACTCATCTTTAGGAAGCATGGAGTGCGCCACACACATGCCGACAGATGTTTCAGAGGGCGGGTCAAACGACAAGTAATACCCCGTGACCATGCGAGTAAACACGTCCATGGCCAACGTAATCCATGGGCGACCAATCGGCTTGCGATACACGTCATCGACCAAAATAATATCGGCAGGCGTGTGGTCAATCTGCATAACGGCTAACGGATAGTCCGCATTGGGAAATTTTCCGGCAGCCGGCTGGAACTTGTTAATGGCTTTGTCTCTAAAACCATGGCCACGCAACCGGTCACGCTCTGGGATATCACGCAGACGAGCACGAACGGTACCAGGGCTCGGCGGGTCGATGCGCCGTTCATGGCAGCGCCGCATGACTTCCTGTACCGCTTTTTGTGCGGACGGACGCTGCAGCGTCAAATACACCTCTTTGATGACTTCCTGAATCACTGCCTCGGCATGCGCGGGAATACGCGACTTTCCCTTCTTCCACCCTGGCTTTTGAGGAATCAATGCGAGCACCGAGCCCGTCGCTTTATACCGCTTCAACCAACGGTAGATCGTAGCCGTATCAACCCCCGTTTGTTTCGCACGCTCCTCCGCTGCATCCCGCCCCACCGTATGGCGATCCACCAAGGGCTTAATGATGGAAAAGCGATGCTCGGCCTCCCGCCAATCGGCATCCCCAATCTCGGACATATCCTGCTCAGGGGATACGGACCCGCTATTGAGAGGCGCTAGTTCTTTGATGCGAAGCGGGCAACTACGCCCGGACTCAACGGCAATGCCAATGACTGTCTCAAAATCGAGCACCTGGGAAATTCGGTAAACGGTGCCATCTTTCTGAACCTGCTCACCCACCATAATCTGCAAGTGTTGGCGTGTTTGGGCGACGCCGTTATTGGGTTCAGTTGCGCTGCCACGATGGTTATTCATAATCGGGTACCCATACCTCCGATAGAGGACTGAAGGATTGGGCCATATCGCAATCTAACTGCCGAGTCGCCAGTAGATGCCATAAATGCGCAATCCCCTCTGCCCGGTAAATATCGCCCATAAAGTGCCGAGAAAGCAGGTAATCCAAGGTCGCCACCCCCATTTCCCTCACCGTGTTGAGGACTGCCTGGCTTTCGACAGAGGGAAACACCATCCGCTTGTAGCGCGCTAGGAAGGTAATGTTGTCCAAGGTCTTATCACGAATGCGGCTTTCATCATGAATGCGAAACGCCCAGCCCTCATTGTTGGCATGCCGTATCGCCGCCTTCCATTTAGGCGACCATTCACGCCAATGTGCTTGCCACTTTTCCCGTGGTTTGACCTCCACCAGGAGAGGTTTTGGGTAATCCCTGTAATGACGGTTACCGAGACGGTAATAAACCAAATAGTCAGGTGTGTAGGTGTAGCGCCTACCGGTCACGGGATGATGAAACGGGATCTCGCACGGCTGGGATATCACACCAAGGACGCTCACATCAAAGTCAGCCTTGATGAGGAAATCACGTTCGAGCGTCGACTCGAACGCAATAGACTCCTCCCCGCGAAAGGCATAGTAGCCAGACACACTTCGTCGGGTAGGGCCGATTTTACGAACGGATGTAGGCAGTGGCATGGGCAGTCGCACCAAATGTTGAATAAAACAAGACCTGTCGCATCAATTGCTATTAATTCTGTCGCACTCAATCCTGTACAGACTACCATAATAGCCCGATATTACGCCCTGAGGGTCGCACTAATTGCTGAAAATGACAAGCAGTGCCCAGGCCAGGCTGGCCAGCGCCACCAGGTTCTGCAGCGTCGTGAAACGGCGTGCCTGGACACCCTCTAGGTCGAACCCCTGCTTGGTGAACCGGTACCCCTCCTCGCAGGCCCAGCGATCCAGGTAAGCCTGAATCATCCGCTCGCCTTGGCGGCGACCACGCACCGGGCGCGTCGTCACCAGCACCAGGCGCTCCGACTTCTCATGATCGACAACGATCATCCACAGCGGCGTCTCCGGATGCTCCCGCAGTGTGACCTTGGTGATGCCGAACCGCACCGGGATATGCTGCCCACGGCGCAAGTGGCCGCGGTGCTTCAGTGGCAGATCTCGGGCAATCTGCTGCGACGTCTTGGCGGTATCTCGCCACTGCCAGAAGCGCTGATTGGCGGCCCGGACCAGCACATGACGCTCGGCGCGCAGCCAGGCATCCCACAGCCGCCCTCGATCGCCGCCACGATCGATGACCCACAGTGGCCGGCCCTCCACATGGCGCTGCACGGTATCCATCACGCTCAGGATATCGGTGTTTTCACTGCGGTAGCCGCCGCGAGCCGGCGATAGCAGCCGCGTGAGCAGTGGCCAGGTGGTGCCCCGCTTCAGGTCGCGTGCCACCACGCTGATCAGCGGATAACCGCCGACGATCTCGCCGGTATCACCGTCGCGAACGCGGGTTCGGTATTCACTGGTCGGGGCGCCATCCCGGTTCAGGTCGCCCGGATCGATGGCCAGCACCATGTCATCGGTGATATAGGGCGTGATCCGCTGGAGCTGCAGTTGCTCCGCGGCCCAGGCAAGCTCGCTGTGCCGGGACAGCATGCGCGACAACCGCTTCTGCGTGTGGTGTAGCCGACAGGGTTCCTTCAAGGCGCGGGCGATCTCGGCCTGGCGCAAACTACCGCTGGCCAGGATGCCAAAGAGCGTTTCTGCCGCCAGCTTCACGACGGGTCGAGCGAGGTGATCCGACAGGTCGTCACACCAGTCGATCAGGCGAGCTTTCCATTTGGCGCGGTCTTTGGCATCTTGAAGCATCGGGGCTTTCCTTTTGGTTCATGGTGTTAGGGGTAACAACATGATACCGGCGGGAAAGCCCCGATCTCGTTGATAGCACTGAAATTTTCAACGCTATTCAGGCAGTTACAGCACCACCTGTGGAAAAGTGGGGAGACGCTAGGCCTAAGGTACGTTACCCTTGAGGTAGTCCACTTGATAAGGAGTGCTCATGGATTGGAATCCGGCCTACACTTGGCTAGTCATCGCGCTGCTGCTCAGTCTCGGCGAGCTGACCTCTGGCGCCATGGTCCTCCTGGCGCTGGGCATCGCCGCCGCCTTGACCGCCGCCGTCACCGCACTGGGGCTGACACTGCCCTGGCAACTGCTCAGCATGGGCATCTTCGCGGGTATTCTGGTGCCCGTGGGCGTGATGGTGATTCGCCCGCGCTTTTCGCCCAAGGGGGTCGCCTACGGCACCACCGGTACCGGTGTGGAAAAGAACCAACACTATGTCACCCTGACCCGCGACTTCGATAATGCCACCGGCATCAAGGTCAATGGCGACTTCTATCGACTACGCGTGCTGGAGAGCGGAGCCACCGAGCTGCCCTCCGGCACTCCGGTGGTGTTCAAACGTTTCGAGGGCACCACCGCCCTGGTCATGCTGGCCCCTGCCAGCAACCCGGTTCCCCAGGACAACCATTCGCAACGCAAGGAGCTTTAACCATGGATCTACCCATCAGCCCAGGCCTGTTGATCAGCCTGATCATCGTGGTCATCGGTATTCTGATCATTTCCAAGGGCCTGGTGATCGTTCGCCAATCGGAAGTCATGGTGATCGAGCGGCTAGGCTCGTTTCACCGGGTGCTGGAGAGCGGCATCAACATCATCATTCCCTTTATCGAGCAGCCCCGCGCCATCACCATGATTCGCTACAAGAAAATGGGCGAGGAGTACCACCCCATCACCAGCGATGAAATTCGTATCGACCGT
Source organism: Halomonas sp. 141 (assembly GCF_002810305.1). Lineage (NCBI taxonomy): Bacteria > Pseudomonadati > Pseudomonadota > Gammaproteobacteria > Oceanospirillales > Halomonadaceae > Halomonas > Halomonas sp. 141. Next base: position 16,495 of record NZ_PINZ01000032.1, on the reverse strand, counting down.
CGGGAAACCGTCATGGACTTCCCGGGCCAGCCGGTCGTGACCACCGACAACGTCACGGTGCGGATCAACGGCGCGCTCTACTATCAGATCATCGACCCCAAGCGAGCAGTCTATGAAGTCGAGAACATGAGCCAGGCCGTGGAGGTACTGGCCAAGACCACGCTGCGTTCGGTGGTCGGCAAGATGGAGCTGGATAAGCTGTTCGAATCCCGGGCCGAGGTGAACAACGAGATTCAGGCTGCCATGGAAGAGCCTGCTTCCAAGTGGGGGGTCAAGATCTCCCGGGTCGAAGTTCAGGACATCGCCATGCCGGAAGAGGTGGAGTCGGCCATGCGCCTGCAAATGGCTGCCGAGCGTAAGCGTCGTGCAACGGTCACCGAAGCCGAAGGCGAAAAATCAGCAGCCATTGCCATGGCCCAAGGCCAGCGTGAGTCTGCCATCCTCAACGCCCAGGGCGATAAAGAGTCGGCCATTCTGCGTGCCCAGGGCGAGCAGGAGTCGATCAAGCTGGTGCTCAGCGCCATTGGCGACAGCGACGAGCACAAGCGTACGGTAGTGGGCTACCTGCTCGGCCAGAGTTACATCAAGGTGCTGCCCACCATGGCCAAGGACGGCGAGCGCGTCTTCGTGCCCTACGAATCCTCGGCGCTGCTGGGCTCCATGGGCATGTTCCGCGAAATGGCGGGCACCCCGGAAGACGCCGTGGCCAACCATCTGGATCACGCCAACGCTCGCCAGGGCGGCTTCCGCAGTGGCATCGTGGGGGGTGCGGCAAGCGGCCAATAACCGCACACTCCCCCTTGGGCCAGCGCAAGCGCTGGCCCAGTCCCTCCCCCCGCCTGACGATGCCAAGCCATCCAACATACTGTCGTCGGCTGAGCTCGGCAGCCTGAGCATGTGTACCAGGCCTTTGTCATGTCGGCGTCACGGCACTGTGGCAATTTGGTAAAACCCCGCCAGCCGCCAAGTCGCCTAACATGAAGATTTTGATGCTTTCCGACGTCTATTTCCCGCGCATCAACGGTGTTTCCACTTCGATCGAGAGCTTCCGTACCACTCTGGAGCGTCAGGGCCACGAGGTCCACCTCATCTGCCCCCACTACCCCGCCCAGAGCAAACCAGAGCCACATATCTGGCGCATCGACTCGCGCAGGGTCATCGGCGACCCGGAGGACCGCATGATGCGCTATAAGGAGATCATGACACTGGTTCCGTCGCTGCACGCCATCGAGTTTGACTTCATTCACATTCACACCCCCTTTGTGGCCCATTACGCGGGGGTGGCGTTGGCCAAGCGGTTGGGGGTGCCCGTGGTAGGCACCTACCACACGCTATTCGAAGAGTACCTGCACCACTACGTGCCGTGGTTGCCGCGCCGCAGCCTGCGTTTTGCCGCCCGACGATTTTCGGTGCACCAGTGCCATCAGCTTTCTGCCGTCGTGGCGCCCTCATCCGCCATGACCAACACGCTAAACGCCTACGGCGTTCGCTCCCCTATCGCGACGATTGCCACCGGTTTATCGCTGGACCGTTTCACGACACAGACAGCCGGTGGTCACTTTCGCGAGCGGCATGGCCTTCCACCTCAGGGGCGGATGCTGTTATTTGCCGGACGCGCCGCTTATGAGAAAAACATCAGTTTTTTGATCGATATGCTGCCCGACGTGCGTCAGCGGCATCCAGATACTTACCTGGTGATCGTCGGCGAAGGCCCCGCCCTGGCTTCGCTAAAACGGCAGGCCCAGCAAGCAGGCCTGTCCAATGCGGTTTACTTTTTAGGCTATCTTGCCCGAGATGGCGCGCTGCAGGATGCCTACCGAGCAGCCGATGCCTTCGTGTTTGCCTCGCGCACCGAAACCCAGGGCCTGGTGCTGCTGGAAGCCATGGCGCTGGGAACGCCGGTCATCTCCACCGCCGCCATGGGCACGCTGGACGTACTGCAACAAGGGGAAGGCTGCCTGATCGCGGAAGCGTACCCTGCTCGCTTCGCAGAACACGTCAATTGCCTGCTCACCAATGACGTCCTGCGCCGCTACCTTGGCCAACGCGGCCAGGCCTATTCCCAGCGCTGGAGCGAAGAGAGCAAAGCAGCTGCGCTGGCAGCACTTTATGAGCGTTTGGGCACCAAGGCCTTTGCCTCATTTCCTGCTTGAAGACCTCATCCCAGCCGCCAACGGAGAGGGCTCGTCAAGTGTAAAACTCCCTCTTCGTCCCAGTCATCCCAGCCTGTAAAAGGAATGGGGCGTTCGCTGCTCAAGCCAACCAAACGCGACGACCAAGCCGCTTTACAGCACGCTAGATGCTCCATCAGGGCAGCTTCATCTTGATAGCGAATACCGCCGCCTTGAATGCCATAGCTCACCTGTGGCGCTAAAACGTCAAAGCCGACGTAATACAACGATGCATGCATCGGCCATAGCCAGTGCACCATATTGCCCGCGCGCCCAAAAGGCTGAAACGCCTTATCCGGTGAGCCCGTAGTCACCGAAAGCACCGCTTTTTTTCCGCGATAATAGCCTTGGTCGTAACGCATGCGGCTTGTGTAGCGCCCCCCATACACCAATACCCGATCAAACCAGCCTTTAAGGATAGCGGGTTGGGCATGCCACCATAAAGGAAACTGAAAGATCACCAGGTCTGCCCACTCCAACCGCGCCAACTCCCGCTGAACATCCAGAGGCAGCGTGTTTTGCTGGTAGTGAGCCCGCTGTTCATTGAGGGGGTAAAAATAGTCATCATCAAAGGCATGATGCGCATAATGCTTAGCTCGCTCGACCGGATCAAACTGGTCGGCATAAAGATCGTCCACATCAATGGCATGTCCAGCCATCTCTAGCTGCTGTATCGCCACATCTACCAAGCCACCATTGAACGACTTGCGTTCAGGATGAGCCAAAACAATTAGCACCTTCATACGACGCCTCCCCTACCGATAGACTCGAAGACAGGCTACTCTGTTCATTTATGGCATAACATTGGCCAAAAATGAGAATCTTGTTTGCATGAATGAACAGCAAATACGGTGGGATGACCTTAAAATTGTGCTAAGCATTGCCGATGAGGGCTCACTATCCGGCGCCAGCCGGAAGCTACTTATCAGCCATGCCACTGTTTTTAGGCGCTTAAGCGAAATAGAGCACAAATTGGGAGTGACGCTATTTGAGCGCAGCCGCACAGGCTATACGCCCACCCCGGCAGGGGATGACTTGGCGGCTTCTGCCAAGCGGGTGCAGAGCGAAATCAATGCAGTGGAACGCCGCGTGATGGGACACAATGCAGCGCTAACCGGCAGCCTGAGGATTACCACCACCGATACATTGTTCGCAGGCCTGTTATCGCCATTGATGGCCAGCTTTCGGCAGTGCTATCCCGATATCCAATTGGAAGTCGTTATCTCTAATCAGTTGCAAAGTTTGTCACGGCGCGAGGCCGATATTGCAATCCGCCCCACCCTGAAGCCCCCCGAAACCCTGATAGGCCGCAAGGCTATCGATATCACCCAGGCAATTTATGGCCAACGAGCAATTTGGCTAAACGCAGCTCTACCGCTAAAGCCATCCTCACTAGCATTGGAGAACTGGGTAGGGCCTGATGTTCACTTGGGCGATGCAATGTTGGAAAAGTGGATGATGGATAAAAGCGCTGCTTATCGACTGGACAGCATGCTGGGCATGAAAGCAGCCGTTTGCCATGGTGCGGGAATTGCGGTGCTGCCCTGTTACCTTGGCGATGCAGATGACACCCTCATACGCCTAAGCGATCCTATCGAGGAGTTAACTACTCAACTCTGGATGCTCACCCACCCAGATCTGCGCCATGTAGCAAGGGTTCGTGCGTTTATGGATAGGATCACAGAAGGCGTCAGAAAAGCTTAACTATTCAGTCATATAGCAATTTAGTGGCTCACTTGCTTTTCGCGGACCGCGTCACGGCACGGTGGCAGATAGGTGCCCCCCCAGCCTTTCCAGGTGTACCCGCAGCTGTTCGTCGACCATGCCTCCAATGAAAACCAGCGCGACCAGGCCTATGCCCAGCGCTGGAGCGAAGAGAGCAAAGCAGCTGCGCTGGTAGCACTTTATGAGCGTTTGGGCACTGGCGTGCTGGTATCCTCGCCGGTTTGAGCCTCCTCACGGTCGAGCAAGCGCGCAAGAGAACCGTCCTGAAGCGGCTCGCCCCAGGTATCGCGATGCACCAGTTCCTTCAAAGGCAGGCGGGAGCGCCAACCTTCGGCCTCCAGCTCTGGCTGCTGCAAAAACTCACTGACGTAACCCAGGCAGAGATAGGCCAACGGGTAAACATGTGCAGGCAAGCCCAGAACGCCACTTAGCTGGGCCTGGTCAAGAATGCTCACCCAGCCAACGCCGATACCCTCTGCACGGGCAGCCAGCCATAGGTTTTGCACCGCCAGACAAGTGCTGAACAGGTCGGTTTCCACGATGCTGTCACGGCCTAACACGTGAGGACCGCCCCGGCTGCGATCACAGGTAATGCAGAGATTCAGCGGGCTATCGAGAATGCCTTGCAGCTTCAGCTCACGATAATGCGCTTGACGTTCACCTTCAAAACGCTCGGCGGCCTTCCCGTTTGCTTCTTCGAACAGTGCCAGCACGGCTTCCCTGACCTCACGACGCTCGATCACGATGAAATCCCAAGGCTGCATGAAACCAACCGAGGGCGCGTGATGCGCCGCCTTCAGCAAGCGGGCCAGCACGGCAGGGGGAATCGGGTCGGGCAAAAACTGCGAGCGCACATCGCGGCGCTCGAAAATCGCACGGTAGAGTCCTTGCTGTTCAGCGTCGGAGAAACAGTGGCGAGGCGAGGTCATGGGGAAGCTGAGCCTTTGGCGAATCGATCAGGAGACAGCCAAGAGTCTACACCAGCCCAGCCTGGTCGCCAGTGCATCAGCTTTTGTGGAAGCTGTAATGTAACGTCATCGGTGCCCAAGTGTCCGGGCTAGCATATTGTCAAAGCTACAAAGTATTCGCTAATAAGCTAATTTAGACAGGAATATCTATCCCCTCTTTTCGTTACTATAAGCCCCCTCGCGGAAGTCAGCTTCGGTGGCCATGCGACTATTGCAAGTGTCGTCATGGGCACCTTGCCTCTCTACTACTCCAGCCCCGCCAACAACTGCTTAAGGAGGACATCGAGCTGCGATCTTTGCTCTGCAGTAAGGCCGCTGACCAACTGCGCCTGAGTCTCCACGTGGGCAGCCACTGCCTCGTCAATCACCTCGAACCCACGTTGAGAAAGAGAAATCAGAAAACCGCGCCCATCAGCAGGGTTTTTGACTCGCTCGATCAAGCCCGCTTTTTCCAGTTGATTGAGACGATGCGTCATGGTGCCTGAAGTCACCATGGTGGATGCCATCAGATCTCCCGGCGACAGCGCATAAGGTGCTCCCTCACGCCGCAGAGTCGCCAGAACGTCAAAGCTGGCGTCCGTCAGCCCGTATTTTGCCCATGTCTTCTCCATGACGCGCATTAGCGCGTGATTGAGCCGCTTGACCCGGCCGATGGTCCCCATCGGCGCGACATCGAGGTCGGGTCGCTCCTGCCGCCACTGTTCCAGAATGGTGTCTACATGATCCATAACGTGTTGTCGCCTAATTACCTTGACGTCAAGATTAAATGCAAATACCTTGATATCAAGCTATCTAACAAAATCCCCATGGGCGCTTTATCTATGACGCTATCAACCACTGCACGCACGATACAGCCACGCCAAAGCACCTGGCTCATGCCCCTGATCTACCTGATTGCCGGAGGCACCCTGCTGGGCCTGTCGACGAATTTGGCGAAACTGGCCAGCGACTTCCAGCTGTCTGCGCTCGCTTTTCTTTTCTGGTCGATCTCAGGGGCAGCTCTGATGCTATTGATGTTCGCTGCTTTCCGGCACAACTTGCCGCCGATCAACCGCCGCACTTTAGAGTATTACGTTACCTCAGGGCTACTGGGCGTTGCGGGTGCCAACTTACTGTTTTTCTCCGCTATCCCTCATGTGGGGGCCGGTTTCGTGGCGCTCATTATCACACTACCACCGTTGCTCACCTACTTGGGAGCCTTGGCATGCAATGTGGAGCGGTTCCAGATATCCCGTGCGGCAGGGGTTATGTCAGCCCTGGTGGGAGCCATGCTACTGGCATGGCATAAGTTATCAGCACCCGATGCCCATTATCTCTGGATTCTTCTTGCCCTTATCGGCCCTGTACTACTCGCCATCGGCAATCTTTACAGAACCTTGCGTTGGCCCAAAGGGGTGTCTAGTGATGCGCTAGCGCTGGGAATGCTGATTGCTGCCGCCGTGTTGTTACTCATCGTGGGGTTCATACCGGGCTTCACCCTCTCTGTCCCAACAGATCGCTACCTGCCGACCCTGCTGATTGCCGTTCAAGCGGTGGTCTTCGCAGCTCAGTTCTTACTGCTTTTTCTGCTACAGAAAAGCGGCGGCCCGGTATTTTTAAGCCTGTTGGGCTCCGTTGGCGCTATCGTAGGTGTGCCGGTAGCTATCTTTTTACAGGGAGAAACCGCGCCCGAAGGCTTACTACTGGGCACACTGTTAATAGGTACGGGAGTGGCTCTGCTAAATATTGGCAACATCAAACGAACGGCCCGCCGAGGCAGGCCGTTGCGTCATTGATAGTGGGAATTTAGCGGCGGGGCAAATCGGCAAGCCCGGCACGGAATGCCGAGCCCGCCAAATGGGTTATCGGGATAATTCCTGGCGCACGATGTCGGCGCCTGCGCTCAATGCCTTCAGCTTGCCTTGCGCGACGTTGCGCGGCAGGGGCGTCATGCCGCAGTTGGTGCAGGGGTAGAGCTTGTCGGCGTCTACAAAGCGTAGCGCCTTGCGCAGGGTATCGGCGACTTGTTCCGGGGTTTCGACGGTGTGGGTGGCCACGTCGATGGCTCCGACCATCACCTTCTTGCCGCGAATCAGCTCGATCAGTTCCATGGGCACGTGGGAGTTCTGGCACTCCAGCGAGACGATGTCGATGTTCGAGGCCTGCAGTTTGGGGAAGATTTCCTCGTACTGGCGCCACTCGGACCCCAGCGTCTTCTTCCAATCGGTGTTGGCCTTGATGCCGTAGCCGTAGCAGATATGCACGCCAGTCTCGCAGGCGACGCCTTCGATGGCTTTTTCCAGGGCGGCGATACCCCAGTCGTTCACCTCATCGAAGAACACATTGAAGGCGGGCTCATCGAACTGAATGATGTCTACCCCCGCCGCCGCCAGGTCACGGGCTTCCTGGTTGAGGATCTTGGCAAATTCCCAGGCGAGTTTTTCACGGCTCTTGTAGTGGCCGTCATAGAGGGTGTCGACCATGGTCATGGGGCCTGGCAGCGCCCACTTGATGGGCTGGTCGGTCTGCTGACGCAGGAATTTGGCATCGTCCACGAAGACCGGTTTTTCCCGCGAGACGGGGCCCACCACCGAAGGCACGCTGGCCTCGTAGCGATCACGGATCTTGACCGTCTTGCGCTGCTCGAAATCGACACCTTTGAGATGCTCGATGAACGTCGTCACGAAGTGCTGGCGGGTTTGCTCGCCATCGCTGACGATGTCGATGCCTGCCTGACGCTGATCGTGCAGGCACGCCCGCAGCGCATCCTGCTTGCCTTCCGCCAGCTCGTCGCCCTGCAGTTTCCAGGGGGACCAGAGCGTTTCGGGCTCGGCCAGCCAGGCGGGCTTGGGCAAACTACCGGCGGTCGAGGTGGGCAACAGTGTCTTCATAAGAAATAACCTTCATGATGAGGGGTTCAAAGGGCGTAATCGGCCGACCACTTGTCGAGTATTTGGCGGAAGGGCTTGATGAAATACTGCTCGGTAAAGCGCCCCTGCTCGATGGCCAGTTGGCTGCGCTCTTCACGGTCGTACACGATGCGCGTCAGCGAGTAGTCCTGATGCTTCAGGCTAGGCTGATAGAGCTTGCCTGCCGCCGAGTTGGCGTTATAGATCTCGGGGCGGTAAATCTTCTGAAACGTCTCCATGGTGCTGATGGCGCTGATCAGTTCGAGGTCGGTGTAATCGGCCAGCAGGTCGCCGGAGAAATAGAACGCCAATGGCGCCACGCTATGGGGCGGCATGAAGTAGCGCACCTGCAGGCCCATCTTGGCGAAGTAGAAATCCGTGAGCGACGGCTCGTCGTTGACGTACTCGACGCCCAGCACGGGGTGGCGATTTTCCGTCTGGCGATACACCTTGCTGTGGGACACGCTCAGGCAGATGACCGGCGCCTTGCTGAACGATGCGCGGTAGGCGTCGGAGTGAATGAAACGCTTGAACAGCTTGCCATGCAGGTCGCCAAACCCTTCCGGGATGCCAAACTCCGAGCGCTCCTGATTGTGCTCGGCCAGCCACACGCTGAAGTCGTAGTCGCGAACGTAGGAAGAGAAGTTGTTTCCCATCATGCCTTCGATGCGCTTGTCGAGATGCTGATCGATGATGGTCGTCTTCAGCATTTCAATCGCGGGGAAGGCATCGCTCGCGTTTGCCATGTTCAGCTCGCCGGTGATGATATCTAGCTCGACGGCATAGCGATCCGCCTTGGGGTTATCCCAGTGCGCCAGGGTATTGAACCGGTTGTTGATCATGGTCAGCGCATTGCGCAGGTTTTCCTGGCAGCGCTCCCCTCTCGCCAGATTGGCGAAGTTAGTCGTGGTACGCGTGCTCTCGGCAGGACGGTAGTTTTCGTCGAACCGGACGCTCTTGATATCGAAGGTAAAGTCGTAGCTCATCGCGAACAAACACCCTGTTGGTCGAGATTGGCGACGGCGCCCCAATGCAGCTCAGCGCTCGATGCCATGTGTGACGTTTCGATATACGGGCGTTAGCGCCACGTCATCGAAAAGGATGTGTTCTTTATGCCAGACCCACCACATGAATGAAAAGCGACATTAATTCAACTCATCATGAGAAAACCTCATGATGAGTTGTTTTGCAGGGCGCTTACCCCTGTTGAAACGGATACACCGAGCCAATGTTCAGCAGCTGCGTCAGCTCATCCAGCGCGGTGAGGACTTCCGTGGCGAGCTGCGGGTCGGCCAGGTCGTCGGTGGTGAGGCGGTCGCGGTAGTGGCGGCTCACCCAGGCGATGAGGTCGTTATAGAGCGCACCGTCGAGCAGCACGCGACCGCTGAGGGCTGCGCGCTCGGCGTCGCTGAGCACCACGCGCAGGCGCAGGCAGGCGGGGCCGCCGCCGTTGCGCATGCTCTGCTTCACGTCCTTGACGATCACTTCGCCAATGGGGTTATTGCCTGCCAGGATGAAGTCCTGCAGCGTGCGCCACACGGCTTCACGCTCCTGACACTCGCTGGGCACCACCAGCGTCATGGTGCCATCCTGGTTGGAAAGCAGTTGCGAGTTGAACAGGTACGACGCTACCGCGTCTTCCATGCTCACCGCTTCCATCGGCACCCGAACGGGAATCAGCGGCGTGCTCATCTTGGCGCGCAGCTCGTCCAGCGTGCGCTCTTCATCGAGAAACGCCATTTCGTGGTAGAGCAGCACCGGGCCGTTGCCCACGGCAATCACATCGTTGTGGAACACGCCCGCATCGATGGCCTCCGGGTGCTGCTGGGCGAACACGGTCTGGGCGTCGCTTAGCCCGTGCTGGCGAGCCACCGCCTGGCTGGCTTCCAGCGTTTGCCGGGCGGGATAGCGCTTGGGCTCGCTGCGCCCGCCGCCAAACGCCTGGCGACCATACACGAACAGGTGCACGCCGGGCTCGCCGTACTCACCGCACAACCGGGTATGGTTGGCCGCCCCTTCATCGGAAAACGCGGGGGTGGCGGGCAGCACCGGGTGGTGGGCGAAGTGCTGCTCATCGCGGAAAATCGCCTGGAGTACGCGCCCCGTGGTGCGCGGCTCCAGGTAGCGGTGGAAGCTCGACTGCAGATTGGCCGGGGTAAAGTGCACCCTTCCATCCGGCGCATCCACGCCGGGCGTAATGGTGCCCGCGTTGGCGGTCCACATGCTGGACGCCGAGCACACCGCCCGCAGCAGCTGTGGCGCTTGCTGCGCCGCTCGAGCGAGGATCTCGCGGTTGCTGCCGCTGAAGCCCAAGTCGCGCAGCGCGCCCAGGTCCGGCCGCTGCTGCGGGGGCAGAACTCCCTGGGCGTAGCCTGCGTCCATCAGCGACTTCATCTTGGCCAGCCCCTGCAGCGCGCCCTCTCGGGGGTTGGAAACCAGGCCCCCGTGGCTCATGGAGGCCACATTACCGTGGGCCAGTCCCGAGTAGTTGTGGGTCAGCCCGACCAGACCGTCGAAGTTGACTTCCCGAATGCTGTGGACGCTCATAGGGTGACTCCCGGTGGCAGGGTTTCCGGCATTTCCAGACTGTCGGCTTCCATGGAGGCAACGGGGTAGGCGCAGTAGTCGGCGGCATAAAAAGCGCTGGGGCGGTGATTGCCGCTATCGCCTACGCCGCCAAAGGGCGCGTCACCCGATGCCCCCGTGGTCTGGCGGTTCCAGTTCACGATGCCTGCGCGAATACGCAGCAGGAAGTCGTCCCAATCCGCCTGTTCGCCGCCGATCAGCCCCGCCGAAAGGCCGTAGCGGGTGTCGTTGGCCAGTGCCAACGCCTCGTCCCAATCGGCATAGCGATGGATTTTCAGCAGCGGGCCAAAGTGCTCTTCATCGGGTACCTCCAGGCCGGTCACGTCGATCAGCGCGGGGCTGAGCAGGCTGGTGTTCTCTGCCAGGCGCTGCATACGGTTGATCACCGTGCCGCCCATGGCTTCCAGTTCGTCCTGCGCCTTGAGCAGGCCATCGGCCGCGGCCACGCTCACCAGGCCGCCATAGAACGGCGCGGGCTCCTCGTCGAACTGCCCGGCCACGTGCAGCTTGGCAATCGCCTCTGAGAGCGCGTCGATGAGACGATCTCCCACCTCCCCCTGGGGAATCATCAGACGACGGGCGCAGGTGCAGCGCTGGCCGCCGGAAAGAAACGCCGACTGCAAAATGGTCAGGACGGCTGCGCGCTGGTCATCCACCTCCTTGACCACCAGCGGGTTGTTGCCCCCCAGCTCCAGCGCGAGGATTTTATCCAGCTGCCCGGCAAACTGCTGCTGCAACAGGCCGCCCACTTTGGCGCTGCCGGTAAACAGCAAGCCATCGATACCCGGGTGGGCAGAGAGCGCCTGCCCCACGGCCACACCGCCTTGTACCAGGTTGATCACCCCGGCGGGCAAGCCGGCTTCCAGCCAGCACTGCAGGGTCAAATCCGCGGTGAGCGGGGTCTGGTCGCTGGGCTTGAACACCACCGTGTTACCCGCCAACAGCGCGGGCACCATGTGGCCGTTGGGCAGGTGCCCAGGGAAGTTATAGGGGCCGAATACGGCCATTACCCCGTGGGGCCGATGGCGCAGGACCGCCCTGGCGGTACCCACCTCTTTTTCACGTTCGCCGGTGCGCTCGTGGTACGCCTTGATGGAGAGCGCCACCTTGCCCACCATGGCTCCGACTTCGGTACGCGCTTCCCATAGCGGCTTGCCGGTTTCTGCGGCAATCGCCACGGCCAGGTCTTCCTGGCGCGCCTTGAGCACCTCGACGAACCGCTCCACCAGCGCCTGACGCTCGGCAAAGGGAGTGCGCGCCCAACCGGGGAAGGCGGCCCTGGCGGCCTCGACTGCCCGCCCCACCTGGGGCTGCGACGCCGAAGCCCCTTGCCAGAGCAGCGTGCCTGCCACGGGGTCGTGCTTGGTCACGGGGGCGGCCTCGCCGACCACCCAGGCCCCATCGATCAACTGCTGCTGTTGGGCGGGCATACGCGGGGTGCGTGCGTTCGGGTTATGCATGACGCTCTCCTTTGCTGAGCCGGGTAGTCGGGTATGTGGGCAGATCAGGTTTCCAGCAGACGCAGCGTGTCGCCCGTGGCGACGCCCAGCCGCTCGGCCTCCTGAGGGGTCAGGACGACGGTGCTTTCGTCGGCGGGGCCTCGGCCAATCCAGCCAGCGGTAAAGTGCTGCATCTGAGTGGTGGCCGCCAGCCAGCGGCTGACGCTTTCTGCGGCAGCGTCGGGCGACACCTCCACCTGATAGCAGCGTGAATTGCGGATCGCCCGCACATCATCGATATAGGCTTCCACCGTGGGGCCGCCGTCGAAGATGTCGATGTAGCCTTCCCAGCGCAGCCCCTCTTTCTTGAGCATCTCCAGCGCCGGGCGGGTGTGGCGATGTACCTGACCAATACAGGCCCGCGCCTCTTCCGACATGAACGTGGTGTAAATGGGAAACTTGGGCATCAGCTCGCCAATGAAGCTTTTCTGCCCCAGGCCAGTCAGCCGGTCTGCCTCGCTGAAATCCATGGGGAAGAAGTGCTTGCCCAGGCTTTGCCAGAACGGGCTGACGTTGTTTTCATCGAACACGCCGCGCATTTCGGCAAGCACCTTCTCGGGAAAACGGTCGCGGAACTGAGCCATGAACAGCCAGCGCGCCTTGGAAAGCAGCGCACCGTTGCGCAAATGCTTGTTGGCCTCCCCCCGGTACTCCGGGCGCAGGAACAGCGAGCACACCTCGGCATCGCCGGTATGGTCCGAGCTCAAAAACAGCGTGTCGATGGTGCGATGCAGGTCGAGCTGTACCGAAGAGTGGGCCAGGGTGCCAAGCCGGTAGTTGTAGAACGGCACCTCGCGCCCCACCTGACCTTCAATGGCGCAGCAGCCTGCCAGCTCGCCGTTGGACTCATCTTCCAGTACAAAAAAGTAGAGCCGGTCGTCCACTGGCGTGCGCTCTTCGAACGCGCGGGCGGCGGCGTCGATCTTGCCCGCCAGGAACTCCCGGTTATCCGGCAGCGAGGTAAAGCCAACGCCTGCCTGCTGCGCCAGCGCCTGGAGCCCATCCAGATCATCACGGGCAATGGGGCGAATGCGCATTACATCTCTCCTTCATCGAGCGCATCGACGGCGCTGGGCAGGGCTAACGGTGCCGCCAATACGGCACGCCCCTCTTCCACCCCCAGGCGCTGTGCATGCTGCGGGGAAAGCATCAGCTGTCCGGTGGGCGAAAGCGCATAGCGCGCCACGATGCAGCGAAAATCGCTCAGCGTCTGGTTGGCGATCATCGCCGGTTCGGCATCCGGCAAGGCATGCTCCGGGCGCACCCGCACCGGGTGCCAGGCGGCACGACGACAGGTTTCCAGCCGTTCGCGCTCGGCCTTGACGATGGGCCCGGCATCGAAAATATCCACATGCCGGGAACGAACGAAGCCTTCCGCCAGCATTTCCGCCAGCGCCGCTTCATGGGCCGGATGTTCACGGCCTATGGCTGCCCTGGCAGGCGGCGTCAATAGCGGCAGGTAGAGCGGAAACTGGGGCATCACCTCGGCAATGAAGCTTTTCGAGCGCACCCCGGCCATGTGGTTCATCTCCTGGAAACCGCGGGCAAAGAAGTGGCGGCCCACGCTCTCCCAGAAGGGTGATTCATTCTGGCGATCCAGGTACCCCGGAAACGCCACGGCGAGAATCCGCGAGAAGCGCTCCGGGTACTGGGCAATGAACATCAGCCGCGCCCGCCGCAGCAGGCTCTCGGCGCTAGTGCCCTTGTAACGCGGGTTGAGCGACAGCGCACAGAGCAGCGTGGCGTCCGAGACTTCGTGGGACAGCGCCAGGGTCTGTACTTCCCGGCGCACGTTGAGCTGCTGCGAGGCGTGGATCAGCGTCTCCTGGCGGTAGGTGTAGTAGGCCTCGGCGGCCCCCGCCTGGGCGCGGATGGTGGCGGTACCGAGCACCTCATGGCGATGATCGTCCGCCAGCACGAACATGTACTGCTCGTTACCCGGAAAATCGACCTCGCTGCCAAACGCCTCCTGGGAGCGCAGGATGCGCTCCTCTAACCGCTCACGATTGGCAGGCAGGTTGGTCAGCCGAGGAACGGCGTGCTCAGCCAGCTGTTCCAGGGCAGGCAGGTCGGCCAGGGTGACCGGACGGATAACCAGCATGCTCAACGCTCCTTCTGGTAACGCTTGCGGCCTGCTCATGCGCTGGCAACAAGGCGCTCGATGGCTCGTTCGAGACGCGCCATGCCTTCGGCGATGTCGGCCTCGGGGATCACCAGCGAAGGCGCCATGCGCAGCACATTGGGGCCTGCGATCAGCGCCATCACGCCCTCTTCCATGGCCAGCGGCAGGATATCCTTGGCGCGCCCTTCGAAGGCATCGGACATCTGTGCGCCCATCAACAGGCCCATGCCGCGGATTTCCTTGAACACGCCGTGCTTGCGGTTGATGGTCTCCAGGTGCTCACGAAACAGGTCGTGACGCTGCTTGACCCCTTGCAGCACTTCGGGGGTGTCGATGAACTCGACCGCCGCCAGGGCCACCGCCGATGCCAGCGCATTGCCACCGTAAGTGGAACCATGGGTACCGATCACCAGCGACTGGGCAATGGCGTCGGTGGTCAAGGTGGCACCGATCGGGAAGCCACCGCCCAGCGATTTGGCGCTGGTGAGAATGTCCGGAGTGATGCCGAAGTTCTTGTAGGCGTACAGCTCGCCGCTGCGGCCAACGCCGGTTTGCACTTCATCGAAAATCAGCAGCGCGTTGTGCTCGTCGCACAGATCGCGCAGGCCCTGCAGGAACTCCTGGGTGGCGGGCACGATGCCGCCTTCCCCCTGCATGGGCTCGACCATGATGGCGCAGGTGTCATCGCCCACCAGCTTGCGCACGCTCTCCAGGTCGTTGAAGTTGGCGTGCAGAATGCCGCCGGGCACCGGGCCAAAGCCCTGGGAGTATTTTGGCTGCCCGCCCACGCTCACGGTGAAGAAGGTGCGGCCATGGAAAGACTGGTAGAACGAGATGATCTTGTCCTTGTGCTCGCCGTGGTGATCCACCGCCCAGCGGCGCGCCAGCTTCAGCGCCGCCTCGTTGGCTTCACCGCCGGAAGAGCACAGGAATACCTTGTCGGCGAAGGTGCGCTCGGTGAGCGTCCTGGCCAGCTTGAGCGCAGGCTCGTTGGTGAACACGTTGGACAAGTGCCAGAGCTTCTCGCCCTGCTCTTTCAACGCATTGACCAGTACCGGGTGGCAGTGGCCCAGCGAGTTCACCGCAATCCCCCCGGCAAAATCGATGTATTCACGGCCTTGCTGATCCCACAGGCGGCTGCCTTCACCACGCACCGGAATGCTCTGTTGCGGTGAGTAGTTGGGCATCATGTAGTGGTCGAAATCCTGGCGACTTGGGGTGTGGCTCATGAAACAAATCCTCCGGTGGAGTCAGCGATGACATCAGTATACGAGGGGCGGTGGCCGCCCTGCTTTCACGATTGGGACGCTAAATTATGAAAAGCTGCGCCTACCCCAGCCGCTCTTCCCGCGGGGTGATCCCAAAGTGGTTACGGTAGGCAGTGGAAAAGTGCGCGCCCGAGGAGAAACCGGTCATCAGGGCAATGTCGCCCACGGGACGGTCGCTCTCTCTGAGCTGTTTGCGGGCTTCCTGCAGCCGCAAGTCCAGATAATAACGGCTGGGCACCGCCTGCAGGAACTTCTTGAACAGCCGCTCCAACTGACGCCGGGAAATGCCCAGGTGTTCGGCCAGTTCCAGGGTCGAAAGCGGCTCTTCGATATTGGCTTCCATCAGCGTGACCGCATCCACCAGGCTTTGTGGGGCGTGGCCCAGGCGGTGGCGCAGGGGGACGTGCTGGCGCTCATCGGCAAGGCGAATGCGATCGCACACGAACTGCTCCGAGACCTGCTCTGCCAGCCGTGGGCCGTGATGCTTGCCGATCAGCGTCAGCATCATGTCCATGGCGGCGGTGCCGCCCGCGCAGGTCAGACGGTCACGGTCGATCTCGAACAGCTGCTGGGAAAGCGTGACCTGGGGGTACGCCTGGGCAAATGCGTCGAAGCGCTGCCAGGGCAGCGTCGCGCGATAGCCTTCCAGCAACCCGCAGCGGGCCAGCACTTCGGTGCCCCCGGCCAGGCCGCCTAGCGCCACGCCCCTGCCCTGATGACCGCGCAGCCACTCGTGAAGCCTGGCGGGCAGTACGTAGGGTAGCGGTGTCGGTGCACAGACCAGCAGCATGTCCAGCGGCCCAAGAGCGGCTTCCAACGAGTGCTGGGCCAGCAGCGAAAGCTGCGCTGCACTGCGCACGGGCTCGTCATCCAGGCTGAGCGTCAGCGTGTGATACAGCATCTGGCCACTGAGCTGATTGGCCATCTGCAGTGGCTCGATGGCGCTGGCATGGGCCAATAACGAAAACCCGGGAAGCAGCACAAAGGCAACCCGCCGACGCTGATCGGGGGAAGGCGTCAACGGCCGAGTGGGCATGTGAAGATGTGACAAGGTGAGAGGCACTGCATGGAAACCGCCGCTGGCTGTCGAGATAACGTGTTCAAATCAAACGTCATCTTACCCAATTGCGGCGCGGAAGGCAGCGCCATGACCGCAGGAACAAAAACACGGCGCTTGACGTCCTCCCCGCCCTAAAGGACGGGGATTCCAACTTCTTGAGGGCAACGTCCTGCCCCGAGGCTGAGGATATTCCGGGCCGCATTCACGT